>JAOUMY010000016.1 GCA_029881255.1 Gammaproteobacteria bacterium
TCGCGACAGGTGTGGGCTTCTTAATATCATCAATAAAAACGTTTTCAAAAGTCCCGTACTTTTTAAATAAGGCTGCTTTCATAATCGTATATCCTTAATTCTTGCAAAAAATCCATTAGTGGGGAAGCACCAACTGGTATTACATCGTGATTGATGTTACCGAAGGTGCACACACCTATAAGTGGGAAGTCGAAGCCACGCAAAGCGGTCGACCGTCGGTTTACTTGGATGACGTCTCGTTCAGTTACACCACACCGGTAAGCGGTCCGGGTCCTTATGGTTTTGAGGACGGCTTTCTGCCACCAGAATTTAGCGGCGACTGGGAAGTAGACAATATGGCTAAATTTTCCGGCAGCTTCAGTTTGCATCCCCCCCTGTTAGCTACTGCGGGAATCACTGCCACTGAACTGGTGTATAGCAACACACATACCCAAATCGCTTTCCGTTTGTACACGCGTTATAACAACACGACGTTGTATATCGATGGCGTGCCATATAACACCTACAGCGGCAGCACCAACTGGCACTACATCGTCATCAACGTCGACGCAGGTGCTCACACCTATAGATGGGAAGTCGAAGCCACGCAAAGTGGTCGGCCGTCGGTCTACTTGGATGACATCTCGTTCAGCAACACCGCACCGGTGAGTGGTCCGGGTCCTTATGGTTTTGAGGACGGCTTCCTGCCGCCAGAGTTTACCGGCGGCTGGGAAGTCGATAATCTAGCCAAATTCTCTGGCAGCTTCAGTCTGCATCCGCCCCTGTTAGCTACTGCGGGAACCACTGCTACGGAGTTAGTCTACAGCGGCACGCATACTCAGATCGCGTTCCGTTTGTACACGCGTTATAACAACACGACGCTGTATATCGATGGCGTGCCTTATAACACCTACAGCGGCAGCACCAACTGGCATTACATCGTGATTGATGTTACCGAAGGTGCACACACCTATGAGTGGGAAGTCGAAGCCACTCAAGGTGGTAGACCTTCTGTATATCTTGATGATGTAACTCTAAATTAAAAACGAATTGAGCGACTCGCGAAACGCGGGTCGCTCATTTTTCCAAGGAAACAAAACCTGACGCTATCAAATGAAAGCCGAAAGGCTACATTTATGGAGGAGAAAAAACTGCACCAAGAAATTCGAAAAGGTATTTTTCTAGTAAGCGTTCATGGCGTTGCGCGACAGCGGCAATCGATGCGCCGGGTTGGTTGAACTCTTCCAACACTTGGACCTTAAAGACAACAGAGTGATGGCAACGTTTAATCGATATTTTGGTCTCACTTATTTGGTCTATATTAGTGTCCACATAATTATAAGTGGACACCTAAAATATTGCGGACAGTGAATGGATCAAGATGGGTTTGCCGGACGTTTTCGTCTCTACGCTGTCGCACCACTAACAAAGCAGTTTTCTTGATAGGATGCACACTAAATTCCTTTCGATCCTTCTTCGAGATATTTCCGCCTTAAAAATACAATAAGAATAAAAATAACAAGGGTGTTCCAGCTAAAGCTAAGAAACCACGATTTTTTGTTTTTAGTTGTAGAGCTAGATGCATCGCCGACGCCTGATGGTTCAGAGTCAGTTACTTCTTCGTCCATCTCTACACTAGGACTCTCTACTGTTGCTGACAGACTAAAATCAAAGTCATTTGAAATAGCAAATTCACCATCACTAAGGTCTACTGTTACTCTCAGATTCCGAACATCACCACCTATCCCGGTTATGCGTACTTTTCTTTCGCTACCAATACCGTCTACGGTAGCGATGCCTTCTTTCGAATTTACTTGGACTAATAGGTCGTTCGAGTTGGTATCCAGGTCAACTAAGCGCAGATCAAACTCCGCGAATCCACTAGCTGAATCAAAGTCTGTCAACTTAAGTGATGCAATTTGTGGCGGTTCGTTTACGTTTAGCACGTCGATTAGAAAATGCTTGGTAACGTCTTCTTGGCCTGGAACGATTAGTTTTACATCGAACTCTAAATGCGACTGAGTTTCTGTATCGAGTTCAATTCCTGAAGACAGATAGAGCATATTCCCTTTTAAAAAAAGCAAGTCTGCATGGGAACCCGACACAACAAGTAGGTATTCATCATGTTCTTTAATACCAATTAGTACAAACTTACCGAGAACCTTTTCCGATTCACTGTATCCTTCGAAGATCGTTTCACTACTAAATTCAAAATTAGCCTCAACTGTTACTACTTCATCCAAAGTTAGCGTAATAACTTTTGTTACTGTAATACCACCTCGATCGACGATTTTTACGCTAACTTCATGTGATCGGGCCGTTTCAACGTCTAACAAATAGTCCTCTGCGAGTAATAATGTATTGTCTTCGATTGTGAACAAGGGGCCTGAGTAATCTTCGTTAGTGGAACTCTCGATATAGAACTGATGAGTATCCGCGTTATCTTGGTCAATGGCCGTTAGGTGCCCAATTACCGAAAATCTTGGATAAAATCCTTCAGGTAAATGGTTTGGGGAAAGTAGCAGACCAGTAGGAGCTTCGTTGACGTCGTCTACAAAAATTTCTAGTGTCTTGGAAAGAGATTGGTTATGTGAATCTGTAGCCGTAACCTCAATATGTAGTATCGGCGTTGTTTCGTAGTCGAACATAGCGTCCGCTTTGGCCCAAAGTAGATATTCCCCGTCAACGATACTCGTCAATTTGAAATATCCTAGATCTCCGCCTGTTAGCGCTAGCATAGGAACGTCGCCATACTCACTATCTATCCCGACTAGCTTGCCTAGGAGTCTCTCGCTATTGTTCCCTTCTATGTCGACAACATTTTCAGGAATTCGATTGTTCGATAAGTTGACATCGACTGGCGGACCATTTGATTCAATAGCCTTAATGGTGAAAGTAGTATTTGTACGTTTGCGAAGCTCATCGATAGACTCAATCGTCAAGGTAAATGAAGATAGCGAGTCCAAGGTGTTTGGATTGCCAATGAAACGCAACATATCTCCTTCAATTGCGAATTGCGTGCTATCAGTTCCTTCTAGTATTGAGTATGTATAAGTTCTCGCTGCAGCGCCTGCATTATCATCGTCATCCGTGGTCAATCGTCCTACATCAATATAGGAAGAATATCCCTCGCCGCCCCAGGTTTTTACTTCCGCGCCTTTCCAAAGGTTGAGATTGGATAGATTGATATCCAGTGGCTGACTGTTTACCACAACGTTAAAGACGAGTTCTGTCGATGAGATCCCATCGCTCGCTGTTATGACAATCTTACTGCATCCAAAATCGTCGGCACCAGGTGTACCATAGATGGTTTGCGTCTGTGATTCGTAATGCATCCAGACAGGCAACTCGCCAAGGGTATATTCGACCAAGTGACCATCCGGGTCTTCAGCGTTAAACGAGTAACTAAATAGTTGGTTCGGGGGAGTATCCACCAATGCGGCTGTATTTTCGCAACTAAACTTACTGATATGCTCTATATCACGTGGATGTGGCGTATCCCAAAAAACAGGCTTCGTCTGCCAAAGAGGAGCTTCGTTTAATCGTCCCGGCGATTTAGCAGGCACGCCGTTACCTAGCTGGCCGTGCATTCCGTTACCCCATGACCAAAGGCTACCATTGGACTTTATTGCAACAGAAAATTCATCACCCGCAGCGATTTTCACCCAATCGGCGTCGTTACTAATTTTTACGGGATTGTGATTATCAGTAATGTCGTTATCAACTTCTCCGTTACCAAGTTGCCCGACACTGTTATCCCCCCATGCCCACAACGTCTGGTCGCTCTTCCTGGCAAGCGTATGCTTTTTACCAAAAGCAAGACCATCCCAATCATTGTCTGTTCCAACCTGTCTTGGTTCCGGAATCATACTAAAGCTTTCAAACCCTAACTGACCGTGCGCATTTTCTCCCCATGTCCACAGCGTACCGTCCTGCTTTATCGCGGCGGACTGATTATATCCGGCAAACACGGTTTTCCAATTCGAATCCTGACCGACTTGTTGAACACTGAACACAAAATCCACATTGGAACCAGCGGCCACTTGACCATATTGATTATTGCCCCACGCCCAAAGTGTACCGTCATCCTTTACACCAAGAATATGCGTTTTAGACATCGCGAAGGAACGCCATTTGGTTCCCGCACTAATTTCAACCATTTCACTAAAATGCTGATCTAAATTTTCTTCACCGAGACCAAGATAGCCCTCTTTGTCTGGCCAGCCGTATCGCCCCCATCCCCATAGCGTATTGTCATTGCGCAAAGCGAAGAAATAGTGATCACCTGAATAGATCGCTTTCCAATCTGATGTGCCTGAGATAAGAAGGTTTCGTTTTAGGCCCTCATAATATACCGTCGTGTCATCTTGCCAGCGATAGGTCCCGTTTAGGCGAATATTATGGTTGTTATCAATGAAGACCACATGTTCAAATCCGACATCAATAGCACTAACGCCAGTAAAACTTTGCTTTGGTAAAGAGGTAAGCATAAATTCCGGGCTCCACACTAAGCCAGGGACAGTATAGTAGCCCCAACGCCAGACACTTTTGTCCGCCTTTCCTGCGAGAACTGACTCTTTAGTGGTAACAAGATATTGCCAATCGACGTCATTACCGATTTGTTGTGGTGAAGCTACTGGATAGGGAAGAGATGGGTAGTTGGCAGGAAATATTTCTGATATTCGAGGTGAGTCTGTATCGAATTGTTTAGCCCAAAGTGTATTGTCCCATCCGTAATAGAAGTCAGTTGACGTTTTAATGGTGCGCCAGTCTCCTATATACTGTGGTGCAATACTAGTTTGCGTTACTGCCCAACTTGTTTGGTCCTCTCTATGCATAAATAGAGTCTCTACTGAGAATCTCTTTATATATTCCGCGTAACTCCAGTTTCGATCGTTGCCTACCTGATGCGGTGTCGTCATAAAGCCGTCTTCACCGATGTTTTTACCCCAAACCCATAGCGTGCCATCATTTTTAATAGCCAAAGAACGTTGACTACCCGCATCTATAAATTGCCAGTCAGACTCATTGCCTATACGAACAGGCGCATTTCGTTGCAACGTATCTCCGTCTCCGATCGCACCAAACTCACCTTTACCCCATGCCCACAAATAACCATTTTCGTCTATTGCCAATGCATGATAGCTACCTGCTGAAATCATTTTCCATTTTGCTGTGGAGGGCAATTGGCGGGGCGCAATTGGCCTCACTTCGCCGTCATCAAATCCTAAAACACCAAATTCATTCGTACCCCACGTCCAAAGATTTCCGTCGTAGTCTAGGGCCATGGCATATGTCAGCCCGGCTTCAATTTCTTTAAACTTCTTATCTGTCGCGGTCACTATTCGAAAGTCTAAATAAGAACCCAAACCTCCTGCCGGATCGAGCAAACCGTATTTGTTATCTCCTCGGCCCCAAAGATATCCGTCATCAGATATCCCGATATATTCCCTGCCGGTAAAGGCAAGATCTCTCCACATACGGTCACCCATATTTTTGTGGTGCTTTTGAGCTTTTTCTGGATATTGATACGTACCATCTGATCGAAGGATCAGGCCGGAATTATCAAACCGTGGTTCTATTGCAAACGTGTTAACCGACATGCAGATCAACCCACTAATGCAAGAGAACTTAATGAAAAGTTTTACTAGGTCGCGAATAATTGGGACGGTACTCACTTAGTATACATTCCTTCTAGTTTGTCGCTGTCTACCCTTACGAACCAATATTCATGTTAACTGCGCGAATTCGAATACGGTGTTATTTGACTTTTCCGAACCATATTCTCTCATGGCTTAAACTACATGCTATCGGCTTCGTACCAATCTTACCGCCTGTTTCGAGTCTATCGAGCTGATTTTGGCTCCCAGACTCGGATGGGCGAAGGCCATCGCGTAGGCTGAATTGACATAAACAAAATTGCCTGAATCAGTTGGTAATTTGATTGCCTTACGGCTTGGTGTCGATGTCCAATATCGTGAGGGAGATGAATCGAAAATAGCAATGTCAATTGCCAGGAAAGAACTGGAATCTAAGCACGCTGGGTCATAAATCGAACCGATCTCTTTCACGTTTGGTAGTCGCCAATCATTATTCGAGGAAAAAGAATCTTGCTGTGCTCGCGCCAATGCTTCCTTCCACGTGAACATATCGACAATTCGGTATCCAAATTCGTTTATCTCCGCATCGCAGAGCCCTGTTTGTTCATTCCAGGTAGTACCAAGCGTACATTTTTGCCACATCAGATTGGTCATTTTATCCGTAATCGTGCCATTCTTATTGTCGATAAAGCGGTTTAAATAATGACCAGGTATTGCGCCATTGCAGGCGAACGTCGTGGTGTGTATGCAAACGGTAGCGATAAAAAAAAGCAAACCAATAAACTGTCTATTGTGTATCAATTTCGGGAAATGACTACGACTAGAATTTCTGTTTTTCATATTTAATTTTTAATCCTCGCCTATCTAGTCGTCGCTCGTCACGAAAGAAAGTGAAGATTTGACCGAACCACGCACAAGCATAACAGCATTGGTAAACCCCCTGTTAAGCTCGCACTTCTTCGGATGTGACTCGGAAGTACCTTCGGCAAAATGAAAGCCAAATGCTCTGTTGCTGGATATTCCATCGGTGATCGAAGTCCATTGATGGCGTCGAACAATATTCGGAAAATATTTTGGATCCAGCAAAAAGTAGACGCCTGAGACCTGCGTATCTATTCCGTAGTCGACAATTGATCTCAGCTCTTCAATTGTCGGTAATCGCCAATCGAAAAATCCACACCATTGTTCGCTATTCGCAAGTTGTATGTGTTGAAGAGTGTTACCTTCTAAATAGGGAATATCACATGCTGATGGATCCTCCATTCCGGAATCTCCCCCGTTGCTGATCTCCTTAGGATCGAACCAAGTGAAGAGCGAGGTGGATGATCTCGGTCCGGAAAGGGTTTTCACTTCCCAATGCAGGCCCGTATTATTATCACGTGTACAATTCCAAGTGCTTGTGTCCGTGTGAGTGTCTGGTAAGTCGGCGCCAGACGTATCCAGTTTTGTGAAGCTAAAGCTTGTACCTACCGCGTTCGATTGATTCGTGCCATCTTGTCCCTTATACGACCCGGGCTCCTCTGAAAATATTTTTACGCCTACCGTTCCGTCCTGTTTCGTAATTTGAGCGTCGGTAATAAAATATTTGACACCGGTTTTATTAAGAGGTGCTTCTACAGCCGGATGATAGAACGCCGACTGAACTTTGATTCCAACCGAGGGAGAACTGTCACCTTTGGAATTTGTCGCAACCAGGTAGTAATAGATATTCGACAGAGGAGTTACGTTTTGATGCGCGTAGGAGTCGCTTTCGGATTCACCGATCAATTCTGCCGATTCAAAGGAGTCGGAATCTTGAGACATATAAATCTTGTAAGACGTCACCGAATTATTTGATGTCCAGGTAACAACATTCTCACCGCTAAGTGTCTTGATTTCTTTGATTTCAGGCTTTTTAGGAAGTTCCGCGCTGTCGACGTCGAGTGCCTCTGACGGAAAACTGCTACCGGATTGATTCAATGCAACAAGATAATAACGAATCTTAGAAGATGCCTCTGCATTTGTATGAGTAAGGCTTCGCTCCTCAGTTTCACCCACCAGGCTTGCGTCTGCAAAAGTTTGATCGACTGATGATGAGAAGATTTGATAAGACGTCGATGACGCTACTGCGTTCCAGGAAAGTGTGTTTTCGTTTCCCGCGATATCCGCGTCTGCAAATTCCGGTTTGGCAGGGACAAACAAGACGGTTTTCTCGTCGGATATGGCGGTATGTTTTTTGTTCGACGCCTCAACAGAAATGGCGATGTTTTGACCGAAAATAGGTTCAAGCACAAAAGGCGATTTAACGCCGTCAATTCTATTTATCTCTGAATCGTCGCTTCGATGCCAGCGTATGGAATACCTTTCCGCACCACCCACTGCTCCCCACGACAACGACACACCCTTATCGTCCGTAAAGTCACCTACGACTAAGGTTGGTGAACTCAATACGTCGTCATGAATACACGCCGACACCAGGGAAAACAATATTATGCAGAAAAGAAGAACGACTAGCCCTTTGGTATTAGAATTCACAGCCATTATTAAAGTTATTTTGATAATAAGACCGTTATCTTAGCTCAACAGAGCGTGTTTGACTATTCTTTTGAATAATAAATGGAAACAGGTTGGCAAGAGGTGATGGCTGGACGCTTACTAGCAGACAGTGAATGGATCAAGATGGTTTTGCCGGACGGTTACTACTATTTTACAAGTCTCAAAGGCGTCACGAAATGAAGAGAATGTACACCATTCTGTGTAACTGCAGTTGTTAAACATAGTTGATCAACCGATCTTCGAACTCAATCGTAAACCGATTCAGCGCCGATTTCCAATTTCTAATTGGCATTGTCCATTTTGATGATGCCTGCTGTATCGCCAGGTAAACGACTTTTCTGGCGGAGTCATCTGATGGGAATTGTAATCCCCCCAAAACCAAGAGAGCCCACGAGTAGAATAGTCGTTTGAGACAAATTACCCAGAGTAATTAGAATACGTGACCATAAGATCAGAAAAAGCTAAGGGAGTAAGAAGTATGAAACTAAGCAGGACGCGCCTTTTAAAAATTGCCGCTATTATCTTTTCCGCTTTCGGGGTATGTAGCGCCGCCCGCTATTTTATTTCGACATCTCCGGGCATCGCTGATCTTGAACTTGACTTCACGTCCGCCTATCCATTTTTAGCCGGAGATGGCGTTACGCCACTAAGTGGTATAACGTTAACACCGGGGGTGGTACAAGTTGTTCCAGAAATGGAAACCTGGGCAATGATGATTGCGGAGTTAGGTTTTATTGGGTGGAAGTTGCGACGTCGTCAGCAAAGATCCTCCTGAACCGAAACTCACATAGTGATGCATGTCGCCGGGTAGCGCGGCTTGTGCTTTAGCGCATGAACATCAAATTATAACGGAAACTCGGTTTGGTCCAGGTGGTTGCCTGACCGCAACCAGTGCCAAGCACCTGCGTGAGATTGCAGCCGTGGTCGTCGAGTGCTCCGTCGCTATCAACCCAGCTCCAATAAACAGTATCATCTCTTGTAGCGGTACAACTTGACGTTGAAGCATTTGAAAAGGTCGCGCCGGTTCTACCGAAGTTGGTCCAGAAAGCACCATCGCCCGTTACTACTGCGCGGTCCCCCAAATCTCCACCACCATCAGATATCCCCAGGTTTTCACCATTCCGCCTATAGGTAATGATAGCGTTTACACCGCAAATACCTGTCCCGTCTTCATCGGCCTCAATATTCCATAAGTTGCCAGGATTGGCTTTTACTTCGGCAATGATATCGATAATTCTCCCTCTTCCCCAATTACTGTCACGATCGGTACCGGCACTGAGGATTTGCGTCGCGCCGTTAGCAATCAAGGTCCGACAATCCTGAGAGGCCTGAAAGTCAGTGAATTGTGATATCGATTTTAAATCACCAACATTAACCTGCGCCCTTGCAAAAGGACTTTCCAGCGCGGTCTTCGATACCGCGTTGTCTCTATCGAATTTACCGCACAGCGTCCAACCACCACCGTTGGTGTCCATATCACAATAGACCTTGAACGCATCCGCGTTGTCGCCGCCATTGGGATCGATAAAGTAACTACCGGAACCAAAGCTATCACCGGCATCCAGTATCGCCTTGCAACTTGCGGCGGCGGTGTGGCGGAACATGCCGAGGCGACTGCCAGTGCTGTTGTCCTCACACACGACTTTACCATCCGTGCCGATACCGGTTACCACCTGGCCCACACTACAGGTATTACTCGCGGTTAACCTACCAACGGCGGACTCGTTCTGCGTCATCCTACCTTGGAGGTTGGTAATTGTGTTCGCACTATCGCCGCTGCTGGATTCGAGCGCGGTAATACGGTTGTTATTGTCGTTAACCCCTTCCTTCAGCACATCGAAGTTTGCATTCACATCGGCGGCCTTGGCAGTCGTCTTCGCTTCGAACTGGTGGGGAATAGAAACCTCGCTGGCATCTATGGGGGAAGTAATCGCGAGAGTTACAATCGTGAACAGGCCAGACAGTTTAAGAAGCTTCATAAGATAATCCCTTTACTCTTTCATACTTGGATATTTTCTGGTTTTTCGCACTCCTATAGTCGAGCATAGCGAAAAACGGTAGAGGGTTATAGTAACGCAATACTGACCACAATCGAAAACTAAACTCTCACCCTAATTGACCAGCTAAATAGCGTAGCGTTGGAGCAAATTTTCGTACTGAATAAGTACAGCATTCCAAGTAAACTCCTGTTCAAACCTCTGCTGGGAAGCTTTCTTTAGTTCACTCACAAACTCGTCATCACTCAGCAGCCTATCTATCTGTGACTCACACTCGTTGGTGTCTTTAAAATAGACAGCCCCACCCTGGACCACCCATCGATTATATTTGTTATCGTGTGCAAGCACTGCTGAACCGGCTCCCATTGCTTCCACCAACGAAGGATTCGTACCACCTACTTGATGACCATGTATATAAAAACGTGCACCGTGGCGCAAGGCTTGTACGGTTGGCTTATCGTAAATAGCTCCAAGGAATACCACATCATCATTTGCGGCAGTTATCACTTGTTGATGGTAAGAATTGTCATCGTCAAAGCGACCTAATATGACTAACTTACATGCACGCTCCTTGCGAGAAAATGCCGTCACAATTTCGAGAATAGAATTCTCCGGCTCGGGTCGAGCAATTACTATAGCGTAAGGAATATTATCGAGCCCGCAGTGTCTGAGCACTTCTGGATCGCTTGTATTAATAGATTCCGCACCATAGGCAATAGTCGTAATCTTTGAAGCACTCACATTGCGCTGTAAGTGCCTATTGATTTCTGGATGGTCCGCAATCAAATGTGTACCAAACCAACTACCGAATTTCTCATTTAACCAGAACCATGTCTTAATCGGTGTCGACCACTTCGAACGCCGCCATTCGATGCCGTCCATATTGATAAGATTGGGAATCCCTTTGATGCGATAGAGGAGATTAAAAATGGCAGTGTTATAACCCAACGTCAGGACAAGTTGACTCTGTTTCAGACTATGCAAGACACATTTGAAATCAAATATCACCGTACCGAGCGCGCCACCTTGCTTTACGGGGATATGGATAAGATGGATGCCGTTCCATTCGGATTCCCGGTAATCGCCGCTGTCCTCTTGACAGTAGACGGTTACGGCCCACCCTTTGTTTACAAGATAGAGTGCGAGATATTCTGCGAAGGTTTCGAAGCCGCCGTGGGCAGCGGGGATGCCGCGGATTCCGCTGACAATTATAGTTCGTGACACGGACTCAGCGCCTTACTAATTCGCATAAGCCAATTAATTGTCATTTCTCTTGCCCCCCCCCAATCAACAACTCACACATTCTCGAAAATCTCTTTTCTATAAACGCCCATTAATTTTCTGTAAAACACTTCCTCGCTATAATTCTGTTCCACCTTTTCTATTGCCTTTTTCTCCATCACTTCTACCTCACTCTGATTATTAACAACCCATGTCATCTTTTCGAGAATTTCCTTAGAATTTCGGCCGTCAACAAGAAACCCATCCTCACCATCCGCCACTATCTCGGTAATACCGCCCCTTTTGCTAGCAATTGGAATTGTTCCTCTTGCCATCGACTCTACCACCGATAAGCCAAATGGTTCTTCCCAACGGCTGAGTATAATACTTGCCTTAGCGTTTCGAATAAGCTCGTCGAGATCATTACCAGACTTGAACCCCACTATCTCCAAATTATCAAGGACCTCTTTTTGCTTAACTTCTTCCATTTTTTTCTTTTCGCTTCCCTCTCCTACGACTAATATCCGATATCTACTTTCTCTAGCCAAATCGAGAATTTCACTGGTTCCCTTTTCCCTTTCTACCCGACCAAAAAATAGAAAATAGTCACTCTTTCTTCTTTCCTGCCTCCCCAATGAAGATGTAAAATTCGGCACGACAGTGATTCTCTCAGCCTCGATTCCTGCCTCAACATGTTTCATCTTTACATATTTGCTTATCGCAATAAATCGATCTATTCCAGTATTAGAACCTAAATATCTCGATATCATTGATTCAACCACTGAAAGAAGCGATCGTACAACCGATCCTCGATTACATCTATGATAGAGACAATAGAAATAATTCCCTGTTATACACTTATCGCAATAACTCTCATTTCTATATAAACGATACACCGGGCAAAGCAACTTGTATTCATGTAACGTCTGCACAATTGGTATTTTTCTACTTTTTACTTCTCTAATGATAGATGACGTCAGCTGGCCGTAGTAAATATTAAGATGAACTATGTCTATCTTTTCATCCCTAAGCAAACGGTTTATAGAGGTTCTCGCGGAAAAAGAATAGCAGTAGTTAACAACATCTCTTATACGAGGATTTTCAAAGTTAACTCTTTTTGGGAAATACTTTTCGTACTTCGTCTTCAGATTTTGCTCATGCTCAGCAACGAAAGGTATAGGATTATGACCGTTTTTTTTAAGTAATTCGCACAGCTCTACAAGATACCTATCAGACCCACCTACAATCCGATAATTTTGCCCCACCACTAACACGTTCATATGCTATTTTCTTATCCCTTTTTCAAACAACATTCACATCAATCTTTTGCTAACGGATTAAAATCACTCTTAATCTCACTCAAATGCAACTAAATATTAACTAGGGTGAATATCCAAGTCTTACCATAGTCCGCTCAAACAACGCTTCCACTTCACGATTTAGCTTTGGAATTGGTCTCGGATTGTTTAAGTAAACACTTTCGCTTGCATATTTCAACACATTTACATCCATTTCTAGCTCGCAAAATTCCATGATTTTGTTTAAAACCACCTCTGGGTTCAATGTCAATTCCTCATATCTAACCCTCATGATTAAACCGGGATACTTTTCAAAATAATTCAATCCCTCATTCATTGTAACTATCCACTCGATAGCGGCCTTATCTACATCTTTCAAGTCTTCATCCTTCAAGCTAGCCAGAGTTTTATACTCTATTCTTGAATCTATCAATTGACTTCTTAGATAGTTCCATTTTGCATCATTAACACCCCACCAATTTTCTTTCTTTTCACTCGTTAGACTACCCTTTTCTACGGACCATTTTTCAATTGACTTAATCGCATCAATTCCATTTCTCTCTATAAAAAGAAACTTCGCGTTCGGGAATATATTTAACAGGTATTCCACCCTAAATATCATTTCTGGATACTTATCTACTATCCTCGAGGAACGCACTATATATGAATACCATCCATATAGTCTTTTAGCCTTGATTCGCTTACTGTCAGTTAGATCGTCTTCACGTAGTACATATTTTGCACCACATGAAGAATAATTCGAATTTACGTCCTGTCTTTTATCCACCCTCTGCCAGATGGCTTTTGGCTCGTTCAAGAATCCCACATCGCGATGCAACGACAACATCACCCCTAGCAATGTTGTTCCTGATCTCCCTAACCCCGTTATGAAAATTGGATTTTCAATGTAATTAGATATTTCCTTTTTAGACAACACCCAGAGAACTAAATTGACAACAGGATTAAACCATCTTCCTTTTGTCGTGAGTGGCCGTCCCTCGAAAAAAGCATAGCTAACCAACCGTCGTAACACCGCCCGCCATCCATATTTAACATAATTTCTATCTACTTGTGCTACCATTTACTAATTTTCCATATTTATGAGCAATTCAATAGATAAGATTTGATGGGATAACTTATATCGATCACCAATCTAGAGTAACGCACTTAATTATTTACCGACTGCCCCTTAAACCTTATTATGGCTTTCAATGTCGCCAATTGTGCATTATCGAAATACTTCATTCTCCACAAAACCAACAGAGAAGAAATACTACACACGGCCGCAACAATTATGTCAATAATCATGTTCCCCTTTACTAACTCTATTGTCGTTAACACTAAGAATGTAACCAACACCAACTTTGAACTTCCACTCCAGTCACATCTATACTTCGTGCCGTAATTGGAAACCATCTTCATAGAAAAATAGTTGGATATCACAAGTCCCACAACATTAGCCACTACTACACTCATCGCCCCATACTTATTAATAAAAGGTATTGCTAATAAAATAGACAATGAAAGCGCAACATTGGTATACACAAATATCTTATAGCGCTCCAGAATCTGAGCAGCCATTTCAACTAAAATTCGTTTTGTTTCAAACAATAAAACCAATAGAAATAGTAAAAGCAAATTTATCGCGTCAGATCCGTATTTACCTTCCGTCAAACTATAGACAATTGATTCACCAATGGACGAAATCCAAATTGCCAGAATCAGCAGAACAATAGAATTAATTTTTAACAAAATATTAGAAGTATTCACTACATTACTCATATCTCTATCTTTTACATAGCACGCAATTGAATATGTGCGAATAACACCAAAGAGAAACTGCACCGGGAGATATCTTCGAAAAATATCAACTATCGCTTGCGAAAGCCCTAAACTTGCAACTGATTCACCATTGCTATAATGTGAGAAAACCAACCGGTTAGATGAACTTCCATACATCAAGACAAGTACATTCTGTAAGTATGCGGTTAACATAAAATAAAGCATTCTCTTAATGTTACTAAAAAACCAATAGAACTCCATTTTTTTGTTTCTATTTTTTGGATATAAAACGAAAGCCAGCCCTCCTATCATAACGATCATCGATATCGTATCACCTATGATATCAGCAACTATAACGTCTAGAAGACCTACTTCCCCAGACTTTAGAAAATACAAGAAACACAATATCTTTATTAACGCCCCTAAAAAATAGCCTAGCTGCGCTATACCTTGCGCTAAAAGTGTTTCAAGTATTTGAAACACCATCTGTTGAATTACACGCAAAACAATAACCAGTATATAGATTCTAAATTCTTCCTCAAAGGCACCAAACGTGAATTTTTCAGTAAATTCGCCCGCATAATAAAGAGCTACAAGAGCAAATGCGACAAGAGTTGTAATTCGAAAAACTCCGAGCAACAAAAGCACGCCTCGAAGTTCGCCGTCTTTTTTTATCGAATACAACTCAGGAACGTAACGCAGGAAGGCATGAGCTATACCGAATCCGGAAATAACAGCAATCACCTCGATCAACGCATTAAATACGGTATACGCGCCATATTCCGCCAGCGACAACTCTCTTACAAGCAGCAGAATTAACAACAAACCCAATGATGCGGACAAAACTCTACCGAATAAAAGGAATCTGGCACTTTTAAGCACATCGGATTTTTTATACCTATCGAAATCTTGCATTTGGAATGTATTTCGTGCCCTTACCGGATTTTTAATTAAACTTATTTGTATATATTTTCGTATATATTTTCCCACGTGAACTTGTTTACCCATTCGGATGCACGTTTACTCAACTTATCAAGTTCACTCGGGTCATCCATAAGATCGCTCAGATGTTGAGCAATATTCCTGGTAACTTCTTCCTCCGACATATTCTTTATGTCGATTAGTCTTCCTACACTCTCATTCACCGTCACTCCTGGCCCTCCTGAGTCAAACGCGATTACCGGCAATCCGTGAGACATACCCTCCAGAATTACAAGCCCCCCCGAATCTCTCAAGGCCGGGACAACCATGAGATGACTTTCCCTATAGATCTCATATAGCTCCCTTCTACTCTTCCATCCTAAAAACAAAACTTCTTTACTAAGGTCTCTTGATAACACCAACTCCTTCAGGCGATCCATAGACAATCCTTCACCGACAATATTTAGTACAAACGGCAAACCACTCTTCTTTAGCTGATACATGGCATCGATCAGCAGGTGAACTCCCTTACAATCAATTAATCTTCCTGCATAAATCAGTCGAAGGTTACCTCCGCTTCTATATCTCGACTCTCCAGAGTTCCGAGCATCCAGACCTTCAGAATTAATGGCCAACTGAATTTTTGCCTTTGAGCGATATCTCCTAGGTAATGCATCCATACACTCTTTCGATGTGACAATTATCTTATCTGCAGAAGCAAAAGTTAGATGCATAAGCGGATCAACTTTTACAGTGAATATTGCAATGTCTCGAAACGCTTCCAGTAATTTCTGCTTCATGCCGAAAGACAATCTAAGTTTTCTCGGTATTCGGTCCGCGCCACCAACTGGCCCGAAATAGAATGGTTTACCTAGCAACCCTAAGAAGCTTGGCTGCCTAAGCGAAACCCATGTAACGTGGTGAACGATATCGAAATCTCTCGTTTTGTCTATGCGATACGCATGTATCAGCGCAAGTAATTGCCAAAAGTAGTAGTATAGATGATTCCTTTTGCTTATCTTAGAGGTAACTTTTGCCACGAAGGGAAAATCTACATATTGAAAAATGAGTCTTTCTGATAGCGCTGGATCTATGAATCGGTCAATTCGACTACGTTCTGTAGTTCGCGTTAATACGACAACGTCATGACCTTGCTTTGCAAGATTCACGGCCCACTGCCATCCGACCTCCCTGTCAGAACCATAATTTGGCGCACATGCGAAGGCAGAGACCAGAACTTTCATTTGACTAGCCCTTCTCCGACCTTAAACAAATAGGTAGTAAACGAATTCGCAGGAAGAACTATTGACGCCTGACCTTGTGAGCCAAACTCCAATATTGATTGTTCATCTCGCATGATTACACGATTTTTCTTTTGAAAAGAATTCTCGTCATACGGATTTTTTGAACTTACAAAATATTTTTTTGCTTCCAGCTTCATTTTCACCAATTCAGGCATCACTAGAGATATTCTTGCCGGCGAGTTCTTTCGATTCACAAACATTACACTAATTTCGCCTAATTCGTTTCCCATTGATACAGCGTTTATATCGTACCCACCTTTGTATATTGGTATCGAATTTTGTTTAATACTTGTTTTGTGGAGTTTGACGAATAGACCCTTCTGAAAAACTCGATATACCCAATACACAACGTTTGGATAGATCTCATCGGATAATTCATCTAATGGAAAGAGCTGCCAAGGGCCTTCAGCACCGAGAGAATGCCACATCGCAGCTTTAATTCCTGCGATGGGGAGCAGTGAAAGCAGAAAGTCGGCCGTAGAAATACCACCTCTTAGATTACCTGTATTCGGCCAATACTTTTCCCAATTCTTAGTTTTTTCTCCTTCTGGATAACGTGCATGCTCGGTGATATATAGACTGGCCGGCACAATTCGTTCTTCTATTCTACTCATGGATGTAACAACCGAGTTAATCTCACGCATAATTATTGGAACAGTGAGCCCATCGTAATATGTGTGCAATGAAAAGTTTTTCGTTTCTTGATCAACTAACTTTCGCAGATTGTAATTGAACTCTTTTGCTCGGCTTTCACCTCGCAACATGTCGTTCCAAGGCGATGTAGCTGTATGCACAATTAAAGTTACTTCCCCGTATTTTTTGCTAATTGACTTTCTAATTCTGTTAACTCGAGAAGCATATTCATCTGCCCTCCATGCGTTTTCACCATGATCTGTTTCATTCCCTAATTCAAATAGCCTTGTTTTACCACAATATTCATTGTTGCAGTTGTACGGAGTTCTTGATTTGTGCAAATATTCTAAAAGTGACACATTAACGTTTTCCGCCTCCTCAGCGCTCCAATCCCTTTTTCTAGTTCCAGTGATATTTAGATTTATGATTGATTCGCCCCCAACTGTCGCCACAAACTCTTCGAATTCGCCTATTCCAAATAAACATTTTTCGTAGATATGAAATTTTGCATGTTGAAACTTTCTCTTTTTCCGATCACCAATTGCCAGATACCACTCATATGAATTATCTCCACCTGAATAGCGGTAGACAGCGCCGGGAAAATGACTAAGATAATCTATAAGCGACTGCCTTACCCTATCCTTTCTCCAGTATGCCTTTTGAAAATTGTACCAAGAAATGCTAAATCCGATAAATGCATTAGGGTTATCAACGGTTTGATAGTTTGCTCTAGATACTGCTACTATTGCATCGACAGAGCCACCAACTTCATTTGAAAAAACTGCTTTGGAGTGAAATATGCTTCCCAACAATATACCTAGCGCCGAAACAACAGAGACTATTCTTTTAACAAAATATTTCGCGCTGTTCATAAATGAACACCAACACCACCTGTTTGTTTAGCGTCCTTTTTGAAGGCAATTCCGAAAAGTATCCCAGGCAAAAAGAATAAACCTGGATCCTGAAACGATGGCGAAGTCGCAGACAAAACGAGCATGAACGTTAGTCCAAAAAATGACAAAAACCACCACATTTTCGATTCATCTTTTCTTTTGCTGGAAAATAGCCTTTTTGCAGAGTAGAAAGTTGGATAAAGAACTATGACCAACATTAATATAAACCCAACAAAACCTGTCTCAGCTACGAAATTCGGCCAGTATGTATCCATCGAGACATTGTCATCATAAAACCACGGATATGAAGTTATTCCTCTTTCTATATACATAGATATATCGTACTTCAGTGCACCGGCGCTACCGAATGTACCGAGCCCGCTCCCCAACGGGGAATATTCATTTGCAATATTGAATGATTCAATGTACATGACTGGTCTTGGGTGACTAATTTCTCCGTACCCCGAAAAGCCCCACATAACAGATTCCTTATCAAACATCTCAACGACTTGTTCCTCATAAATAGCCAGCATACCTAAAATGGGCACTAACAGTACTATAGTTGTAACAGCAAAATACCTTAAGCGGTGATAAACCAAAAAAGTAACTAGTAATGAGAAAACCGCCGCTATAATCTCCTGCCTTTCAGTTGATGCTACCAAAATTAAGAAATATATCGCTGATAAGTATATAAACTTTTTCATTCTGGCCAGAACATACCAAGCCAAACAAAAGCCTAAACAGACAGCCGCGAATAGTGCTAAAAAAGAGGGGTGTTGAAAGACACCCAGGGCTCTCGCAGGAAAGATTCCCATCGGATCAAATCCGGGCTTTGCATATGAAAACACTTCACTGTAGCTATCGGGAAAAACCCATTGCCACAAAATGAAAACAAGAATCGGCAACCAAAACCAACCAACAAATTTCATGAAATTCCGATTCGTTTTTTCTGACCACAACAAATAGAACCCCAACATAAAAACTATGAAAATTTTTAAATTTGTAAAAAACTGATAGATAGACGCCATAAAAGTAGACCGTCCAAAAACCGAACTAATTAACGACAGCACGATAAACACCACAATAATATATGTCCAGTGACGCAGAAAGCTAGATTCGTTGACGCAACGGTAATAATTCGCGATAAGGAAGGGAGAGATGACCAATAAAATAAATTCAAGAAAGAAAAAAACCGAAATCCCAAGAGTTTTTTGAATATTAGATGTAAGCAGCAATGAAATGAGAAAAACCCAAAAAACACCGTCCCTTAGTGACTCATTCCTGTTTGACATTAGCGCCATATACAAAACGAGAATAAAGCTAATTGCGATTAGAGAAATACTAACAAAGTAAACTCCGACTGCCAGCGATAATCCGCAAAGTACAGATAAAGCAACGACAACTAGGTAGCTCGCATTTTTTCTAATTTCTACCATACTATAGAAAACACATCACTCTATTTGAACTAGAAGAAACATCGGCTTTTCTGAACATGCTAAACACCTCCAAAAATTATACTCCTTTCAAAATCCCCCATATTGCTATACATGTCTTCAATAAACTTATCATGGATTGCATATTGTCCGCTCTGACTAACTTTACTGTTCGAAAAAGAAGAAACTCGAAAAAGCAGACCGTCTGGAATATCACCTTTTAGTCCGTTTTTGAAAATAGCAAGCTTCATCTTTACGCTATCATTTACTCTGTCGTTACCGATCCTAATAAAGTAGGTTACAGGCTCAATTCGAAGATTATTCTTTGTTAACATCTTTCTGACCGGCACGTTTATGCTATCGATAAGCAGGGATTCCTCCTCCATAGCTAATACTTTAAATCCTTGTGCTGTGTAGCATGATTCCGGCCTATGAATCAACAAATCGGGCGTTTGAAGTCGACCATATGCGATAGCGAGCGTAATTACTTGCCCGTCCTCATTGCTATAATTCCTAAAAAATGTTTGATCATATAGCTTATCTACATCCTTATTTTGATCGGTATTCAGTAGACCGATTGTCAAGTCATTAATCGTGATTTCTCGCCAGCCATCAAACTTACTCGGGATTAATTCCTCAAGCTTAAATGAATTACCGTAGTCTTTTGTGGAAGGGGTTGGCTTTAGTATAAAAGATGAAATTAAAGACAGAAGAAGAAATATTGAAACTGAATATATCCTTAAACGCAAGTTTCCACTATTCACTGTATGGCACTCCTCTCAGGGCAACATCTTTGCTAGAAAACGATCCACTAGAAAAATAAAAAATAATGCGGAGAAAAACTCTATAATAGCCGCAGCATCGTGGACCACCATTCCAGCGCCATCACCGAAGTGATAGGTAACCATCGCTAATACTAGTACCCTAATAATGTTAGCGGCGAATGCAACTGGAAGAATGCTAAGAAGGAGCAACAAAACATGAATGCGATTATTTATAGACGACATAGCAATATAGATGATTCCTAGGCCGCTCAACGCAAACATTGAATTCAACCCAGAACACGCGTCAGCAATTAGTAACTGATATCCTCCTAATTGCAATACAACCCCATTTCGGCTAATAGGATACCCAAAAGAATAAAGGATAGCGTCAACCAAATAAGAAACCGTTTCTTTTAACTCGGAAGTTAACGGATCGATCAAAAAGCTAGGAAGTGGTACAACAAATGCAAAAAACAGTGTTGGCCAAAACATTTTTTTTAGCGTTTGGTTGCCAAACACTATCAAATATATCCCAAACAGAATAGGGATTTGGGACCCGACATCAAACACATAAATCCCAAACATTCTACCCGGAAGATACAAGAGAAAACCTAAAAGCAGAAATATAGCGCCAACAACATAGTTCGGTTTTGAATCCTTAGGACTTTTCTCATGGATTTTTTTGTAGTAAAGCCATAGCACCATCACAAAAACAATTGGACCATGACTACCTTCTGGCTTGACCCACACATTTTCCAAAAGGTTTAAATACGTCGGAAAATACATAAGAAAAAGAGCAAGCATGATCGGCCAAAGTTCTCTTTTTCCCGGCCGGACACTTTCCACATTTCCTAAAATCGCCCCCACAGGTTCGCTCATAAATTTTCTTCTATGCCCTGAATACAAAACATAAATCGTCTGAAACATGCATGAAATTTGTCAGATGGGTAGAATGTGATCACAACAGTCTATTTGGGACGAAAAGGGCAAAAGACTTGTTCAATTCGCAAAAACAAATTTTCATGCGGATTTTTTATTACCTTTGTCGTCTCAGGGCCGTAGCTGCAACTCTCAACTCGGCTGAAAAAAGAAATTTTCCCAGCTGCTATTTGGCCAAACCACACCGGCCACGCATGCCTATACTGCTGCCATTCGTTGTTGTCGTTGTTGTTGTGGGCAATGGCTTCCATCATTACGGCCTAGATACGATTGAGCACGCCGCCAAGTATGTTGATGTCAACAGACTGGAGGTCTTCCTGCATTTCCTTGAGTTGTTCGATATTGGTTTTGTCTTTTCTGCCCACAACAATGGCATTGCGCGCCATCGAGGAAATAATCTTGGTTTCCGAAGAACCGACTGCATTCGGTGTATCGATAATGATGACATCGAAGTTCTTTTGATACTTGTCGAGGGTGTTACGGAAATTGGCGTTGCTGAACAACTCAATCGGATTCGGCGGTATTGGCCCCGCAGGCAGGAGTGACAGGTTGTCGATACATTCCATTTCGAATACGAGTTTGTTGAGGTGTTCATCAGTCAGCAAATTGGACAGGCCGAGGCGGTTGCCGATATTAAAAATCTGATGTTGACGCGGGTTGTGCAGATTGGCGTCGATGAGCAAGGTGTTCTTGCCGATTTGCGCGAGAGAAACCGCCAGATTCGCCGCGAGATAACTTTTGCCGTCACCTTGCGCGGGACTGACGATGGCCAGGGTTGGGTGTTCCATTTTGTCCCACTGGAATAACAACTGTGTACGGATGCCGCGTATGGCGTTCGCTTCCGCATCAAAGGGTTTGTGGGCGATCACCAGATCCGGGCCGAGGCCGTTCTTTTTGACATCGATATACGGGAAGGAAAACTGTGTCGACAGTGCCTGTTCCACATCGCTCTTGCTCACCAGCTTGAGCCTGACTGCCGCCTCACCAAACAGCATCGGTTTCTTTTGCTGAAACTCGCATATTTTGAAGGCGTCTGTTTCTTTCAGTTTGCCCTGTCGCACCAGTACAGAACCGAGTTTTTCGTTTTCGCCAAATGCGTTAAATGTGTTGTTAGGCGTGTCATGTGGTTGGTACATATCGTTTACCTTCTGATCATCCATAATGTTGTCATGCTGGTTTGGGTTGGTTCTTTCTCAGATCCTTGAGTGAAAACCGTTTCTTTTCGCGCTGACTGATTTCTCTATCATCCAGCACGACACCGAGCAGTTTAATCCCTAATGCCTCTTCCAGGTCTTTAACGGAACGTATGCGTCGGTCGAGCATTTCCAGCAAAAATGCCGCGCCCAGTCCGAGCAGACCGCCCATAAAAACGGCTAGCAAGATATTGAGCAACACCTTGGGACGCGAAGGCTCCAATGGTTGTGTTGCCTCTGTCAGTACGCTGATATTGGTCAGATTGAACTGACTTTCCATATTGATCTGATTGGAGCGTTGCAAGGCGGCGTCGTACACCCGTTGCGCGGTCTCCAGTTCGCGCGACAACACGTTGAGTTCATCACGCCCTTCCTTGATCGACATGACCTTGCGCTTTTGTTCAGCCAGGGCCTCAAGCGTACGCTCTTCACGCTCACGCGCCAGACGCGCGGCGTTGTTTATGCCATCGGCGATATTACGAATCTCGGATTTGTATTTTTTGCGCAGGCTTTGTATCTCGGTGACCGCGCTCTTGTATTGCGGATGATTCTCGCCAACCTTTTTCGATAATTCATCGAGCTTGGCCTGTTGCTTGAGGATCTCGGACTTGAGGTTTTGGATAAAGGCGTTGGAGATTACCTCAGGGATGGATTCCAGTTCTTTATTGCCTGATGTACGTAAACGGTTGGCCTGCATTAATCGGGAGTTGGCATCAACGGCTGCGGCTTCGGCGGCGACCAGTTCCTTGGTCAGGGCATTGAGTTTGGCGGTTTCACTGTCGATGCGCTCGTCGATGGTGACGATGCCGTGTTCCGATTGATATTGGGTGAGTCGGGTTTGTGCCTCTTCGACATTGGTGCGCAATACCTTGAGTTGTTCTTCAAACCAGGCGGTGCCGCGCTTGGCCGGGTCGAGACTCAATTCCAGATTGATATCGACATAGGCCTGGGCAAAGGCATTGGCAATAATCTTGGCAAAGCGCGGCTCGGGCGAGGAATACTCCAGGCGAATAATACGGCTGTCGCGCGAGGGAATCACATCGAGGCGTTTGGAAATCACTTCGCCCAACCAGTCACGGATATCGCCCGCGCCATCAGTATCGTCAATAAACTCGGTAATCGCGGTTTGATTCTTGTCGAGCTTGAGCATGTCGACGACTTTCAGCGCCACGCGATGACTCTTGAGGATGTCGACCTGGGTGGCCATATAGGTGGACGATAATTGCACCGGCAGATTATTGGCGCCGAAAGGATCACTGCCTTTGAAATCGACGACGAGTGAGGTGCTGGCGGTATAGGTTTTGGGAATAATGAGGCTGATGATTGTTGTGGTCAGGACGGTGATACTGAACACCACCAGGATGACCCACTTTCTTGCTTTTATTATGCTCAACAGCTGATCAATGTTCATAACTCGGTTCCCTGATGTTTTCGCCTGTGCAATCCCGTGCATTGGGCGTTTTTTGGCCAACCATTATATTGGAATTCAGGTGGCTTGGTAAGCGGCAAAACAGGCGTGTAAGGCCCGTCAATACTCGCACTTATGTACTAGTGACGGCCTTGTCTGGCATTACCCAACACTTTTGCCACACCGACTTCACTAAATTCAGATAACTTGCTGTGCTCGGTGTGATTCGGCAACTTATTTGCTTCGTCGTTCTTCTCAAACCTGATTTCGTCACGGAAGGACTACATGCGGCCCATACAAACTTCTTTCTTCAACAGCCTGTCGGTATCCATTTTTTGTTTGCTGTTGTCGGGCCTTAGCCTCGGCTTTGCATCAAGTGTCTTAGCTGCCGAGAGCGCGGCGGAGCGATCACACCGCGAAATGGATCGGGAAACCGGGCACGAAACCACGGATATTGAACGCGAAGAGGCGGAACAACGACGCCAGGCCGAACAAAGGCGGGCCGCCGGTCGGCGCCCTTCCCCTGCTCCCAGTCGCGCGCAAAACAGATCGAGCGACGAACCCGAAAGCTGGTACATGATGTGGGGCATGGGTGCGGCGTTGCCGCAATATCCTGCGGCAGACCAGGCGACCATCGATGGCTATAGTAATTCGGGTAGTCGCCAAGGGGTGAACATGGACATGTTAGGTTTTTACTGGCCGACGACAGACTGGATGATTACCGGTTTTATCGTCAATGCAGCAGCTGATAATTTTAAATTGGATAACGGTGATACCTTTTTGAGTTCCCGCGGCATCCTCGGCGCGAGCACCATGATTTTTCTCGGTGGCAAGATTGGCAGTGGCTTGTTTATTCGTGCAGACGCCGGTTTTGGCAGTATCGCTGAGAAATTGAACGGCATCGACCAAAAAACCGGCCAGGGCTTTGGCGCCCTGGGTGGCCTCGGTTGGGGTTTTCCCGTTTCAAACGAATCACGGGTGATGATTGGTTTGAACTATGCGAGTATTTACACCAGGAACACCTTGTACTCGGCGCCGTCTTTGAGTGTTTATGGCTTGTGGTGAGTTGGCTGAATAGCGACGGTAGCAACATAATGCTCCGCACGATCACGATATCGCCGCAGCAACAACTGGGCTGAAACATATCGTGACGTGCCAAACAATTTGAGTATCTATTGCACTTTGAACTAAGTCCTCGCAAACAAACAAGCACAGAGCGCCACACACCTTTCAGATAACACAAACATTCATATCACCGAAAAACAAACGCTGCATAGCAGAATGAAGAAAACTATCCTCCTGAATGTATAGAACAGTACCATCCGTCGTTTGGGCAATGCTGGGGCCGAGCGGCCAAACGCATAGCGCAACAGTACCTGCTAATTGTACCGTTTGGGCATATAGGTGGCTGTTAAATACCTGTTTCTACAATTGCTGTCAGGTGGCGCATTTGCATTAACGGTGCGCGTTCGCAGATAAAAAGTTAGACTAGTAACATCAAGTGGCTTCGTAAAAATTCGACTGGGAGATAAGTTTCCAACGGCCACAAACCCCCCTGCAACATCAACAACGGCATAGCCATCTCCCGCGCTGATACCACCAGTCGCACTGTCAGTTATATAGACTTGAAGGTATGCATCCCCGCCAACACTGTCATTGACTACACATAAAGCACTTGCATTGACCAGCACGTATCCTGCCTTGCTTGGCAACCCGTTCAGCGTAACACTACCTAAACTCATCACTTGCGCGCCAATAGTTACTTTATCACTGTTGGAAAAAATATTGGCTCCTGTGCTGTCATCGTCTCCGTCAGTAATATCAATCGGTTTTTCGGTAACTTCAGTCCATGAGACGCCGTCTTTGACACTCGCGAGAACGGTCGGATCAAGCTCGGACGTTAAACCGACATTATCTGTATTGTCTGCAAATCCGGGCGGGATGCCGGATAGTTCAGACCAGTCGACACCGTCCTTAATGCGAACGTCGGTTATCGTCGGATCGCTCTCAACAGTCAAACCGACATTATCTGTATTGTCTGCAAATCCGGGCGGGATGCCGGATAGTTCAGACCAGTCGACACCGTCCTTAATGCGATTGTCGGTTATCGTCGGATCGCTCTCCGCTACAATTCCATCATCCGTGCCATCAGCAAATCCAGCCGGCACATTACTCAGTTTCCCCCACGTTACATCAGATATCTTGGCATCATTGACACCGTTGTCTGCGATGGATATCGCGCCGGAATTGAGTGATATTCCGGCACCGGCTGTATACTGGTCACCATTATCAGTCTCACAGGTGACATTGCCATCGTCGTCTATGGCGCGAATACTTGAACCCACATCACACGATCCGACGCGAGCCTGCACTTCAGCCTTGTTAATTTTTGTTGCGCCGACTGCACCGTCGGCAAGTGCATTGGTTGTAACTCCACCGGCAACGATATTTGTGGCATTGTCTGCGTTCACTGCTCTATCAGCGTTATTCGCTTTCTCGGCGCGATAGGCATAGGGCACGCTCACCAGTTGGCGATCGTTTGTCAGTTGCTGTGAACCGTTAGTGCCATCATCAAACCAGGTACGCAGATAGGTAAATTCGTGACTGAAAACGCTAGCGGGAATGGCTGTCATAGTGCTCAAAGAGGTATCCCCCAGCTTGACCTGAAAATCGCCGTCGGAAACGACTATCTGTACCGCACCAGTAGGCTCGGCACCTTTAACCGACGAGCCATCGTTAGACCACAAGGTGACACACTGATCCTGCTCAGCGTTTACGGTACAACTACGATTGACAATGGCAAACTTGAATAAGCCAGTACCATCGAATTCTTCACCACCCACACTGACTTCACCTGCATAAGGGATCATGAGAGGTATGTCTTCGGCAGACGAGACGGTAGGTAGCAAAACCATACCGACCAAAAGAATGAAACTCTTGACGACCGTGTTTTTCATCGTTTCTCTCCTTGGTGTAAAGCTAATTTACTTCATATTATATTTAGGGCTGGCGACCGTACCGAGTACTGCATTATCACCAATCATCTTGTCTTTTATTGCATACAGAGACGAACCGTGCAGACCATGTGAGGCCGGTACGCTTAATGTATCCAGGTAATTTGTTCCCATCTCCAGTTCAGCAATATTGGTAATTCCATCGGCATCGTCATCGCTGTATATAAATGCTTGATAGTCTATGTCGAGCAATTCGCGATCCCCCACATCAATGAGAATTGTGCCACGCGCTATGCTTACATCGACGCCTTGTTCCACTATTAAATATTCAACGACCAGGGTATGCCGTCCTCTTGAGATAGAATTTATTTTCCCGGTTACGAGTTTTTGCTGCGGAAACACATTCAGCGCATATACATCACGATTATCAACCGTGAGATTCGCCTTGATCACCATTCCATCCGTCACGTGCTTACTCAGCGAAGCCGGAAAAAGAATGAGCAACTGACCACTGCCAACATTCAGTTGACTGGTACTGGTACCCCCACCGCAAGCGGATAACACGATCATTACACCGAGCGCTATTAGCGCACCGCCATTAGAGCTTAGCCACTTAATTAACGTTTTCATTTTCATATTCCAATTCATTTTCAGATTGAATTCCCTAACGCTGGATTAGAAAATTTTTGTGACGCCGATACTAAGTCCGGTATCAATGCTGTCCAATGCGCCACCGGTGAAGTAGTCTGCCCTGGTAAATTGCAAACGGTAACTCAGACTAAAATTGACACCGTCACGCCAGCGATAAAGTGTACCGAGGCTGGTGCCGCCACTATATCCGGAACCGCTGTTCGACAAGGTATCGCTTTCATAATAATTTGTCAGGTAATAGGCGAAAACATCTGCCCTGAGCAACCACTGCTTATCAAGTGGGTAATTTATTGAGCCGCCTATACCGTAGTGATTGAATTGCTCTGTTGCCGCCAACTGGTTTGCGCCCCTTCGCATAAAATCAAAATTGCGGAAGCGATAGCCCACGTAGGCTGACAACATGGGCGTGACACGATAACCGGAAATAATCTCGAAGCCATTGACATCCTGACTGGCGTCAGACGATCCGCTAAAGACTTCACCGCCAACGCCCAGTTTCAGGGATGTAAAAAAGCGATCCACACCATACCCCAACATCACGTCAGCGGATAATCCCTGAGCGTCACCCTGAGTTTTATCGCTCTCAAAAGAGTAGATAGCGTCGGCACTGATACCCGCGTAGTAATATGCGTAAACGGGATTTACGCCGACGAGTAATAACGCTATCAATATTCTGCCGCATGCTTTCACGATAACCTCCTTCAACGATGAAATCCCAGGCATCCAAACCTTTAGAAAATCGAGTGATCCTGGTTGAGTTTCTCGCGCATGTTTTGTCTTCCAAATCTGGAGCAGCCGCCTTGGCCAAGGTTTACATATCACACACCAACGCATGCGATTATGGCTTCAACGTAACTCGAAAAATCCTCTGCTCTCATATTAACTATAAGACAAATATCCTACGGATGAAATGTTGCATTAAAATTTTTGTCTCTACGTTTCTCTTACTTATACGCTTAGTTTTTTAGTATTACTTTTGCATTGAAAGCGCGAATGGATGTACGCATAGAATGATATTTCTTCCCCTGTTTTCTTCGCGGCAGCACAGCAATTCTTCACCGAACCATTCATGTATACGGACACAAGCGAAAGAAAACGATGAAAAGCAAGTTACCAATGCAGCTTGCTGGAGAACGGTGAATGACGTGAAATCACAAAGCGGAGGCTGCTCAAGAAATTTAAGACAAGACAGTCATTTGACATTGATACGATTTAAGGACGCCAGTAGGCGCCCCGCGACATCTAAAAGAAACTTTCCTTCACATAGATAACGTCATTCGCTTTCATGCGCGTTGTCGGTTCAGCGGCGTAATTTTTTACTTCGCCATTTTCGACGCGACGTTTGAGGATGATGCCGCTTTCGGTACCTTTTGGCGTGACGCCACCACCAACGGCGATGCCCTGCATCACCGTCATGTCACGTTCGAGACGATAGACACCAGGGCGGTGTACGTTGCCGTAGATGTAAAAACGATCCATGAGTGGGACATAGATAATGTCGTCGTTGCTGATTTCAACATTGAATTGACTCTGCCCTTCATTGAGCAAGCCGTAGACATCGATGACTTGTTGTTGTTCTTTACCGCCTTCCTGACGTACCAGACGCAGATAATCAGCGGCTTCATTACGCAGACCACCGGCCAAAGCCAATATGTCGATCAAGCGCGAGGGACCGTCGATGGAATATTTACCCGGCTTGTTCACCTGCCCCAATATCGATACCTGTCGGCTGCGATATTGTTCGACGATGAGGGTGACTTGTGGTGAACGTACAAAGCCGCCCTTCTTTAGCGCCTCAGCAATTGCGGCTTCGGCTTGGCTCGCCGTAAGACCGCCGATTTTTATTTCGCCGACGAGGGGGAAATTGATTTTGTCGATTTCATTGATACGTGCAACATTGTCGAGATCTTTTTGCCCGTACACAGACAGGCGCACGATATCGCCTGTGCCTAATACATATTCCGGCGCTGCATTGACGATCCCCATCGTCAGACACAGCCATACGATGACTATAAACTTCTTCATTGTTATTCGACCTTCCTTGATTGACTGCTGTTAACGCAAGACTCGCGCTACTTAAGCCCGGACACTCCTTTGTCCATAATATTGTCACCCGGCTCTTCGGTATTTTCTTCCGGTGCAACAACGCCATCGCGCAACAGACCTTCGTCGGCCGCCGCGCCAGTTGTGCCGGCAAAACTGCCGAGATACTGAACGTGTGCGGCCTTTCTCAGGGCGCTGATTTCTTCATTGGCGCGTTTGTCACGCACAGACTTCACCAGAAACTGTTGAATAAAGGGTTTGGCCTGTTCGAAATTCAGCGGCATGCTCTTCGATGCCAGTCGCCAGACAACCAACGTGCCTTGCGGACGCAACATGACGATCCCTTTGCCATCTTCTATCTTGGCCAGTACGGGCAGAAACGCCATCGGTATGCGTTCTGATGGACTGGTAAGCGATTGCGCGCGCACGGGCACTTTATCTTTCTTTAACCAGTCGGTGAATTCATTGATGTTCTTGCTGCCTTCAACCTTTTTTGTGATCAGGTCGCTGTCGGCATCTGAGGGGAAGGCAAATTGCTGCAATTGGAAAAAGCGGCGTTCGGTGAACAACAAGGGATTTTTTTCAAAAAAAGACGCAATCTGCTGATCTGACGGTGGCGTGAGCGTGTTGTATATGTTTTCGAGATAGGCCTGAGCCAATACCTGACGTTTCGCGCGCTCCATCGCCAGAATGATATTGGGATTGCGATCAAGTTTTTGTTCCTGCGCCTTTTGTAAAAGTAATTCCTGGTTGATGAGTTTCTCCAGTAATGGACGGGCGGCGTTGTCAGCGTTGACGCTGGGATTTTTTCCGGCGGCCACTCCCAGCTCATAGTTGACTTGATGCACGGTGACTTCACCACTATTGACCTTGGCCGCGACTTGCGTCGATCCATTCTGATTGCCACAGGCTGCCAACACCCATACCAGAGTCGCAGCAGAAAGCGTTGCAATTTGTCTGTTCATCAAACCATCCTTTACTTATAAATCAGTGAAACGTTCAAACCAGCAACAGCCGATTCATAGTTGTGATTCTGCGTATTCGTCGTCGTGGAAAACCGACGTTCAAACTTAATATAACTACCAAGCTGGAGATATGTCCGAAACACATATAATAGTTCAAACTGACCACTTCCCACAAAATCCTGGCGGTTTCCCGTCTGCGACGATGCGCCATCAAAACGATGCCAACGTGCGTTGCTCAGCAATCGCAGCTCGAAATTGTGTAGCATTTTGAGTTCGCTGACGAGTACTGTTTCATTTATGGTCGCATAATCCGCGTCGTGATACTCCACGGCATCCCGGTCGTGTCGGTAGACGGCAGAGAATCGGTATTTTTCCGTTGGGGCCCAGATGGCGCGAACTTCACCCACCAGTCCAAGCACATTTGCGCGCGTGCTGGCGGGAAATTCCCGGTAGCGTCCGCCCAGGCGCATGTCGATACCGGTATGTCCGGCTATCGCCCATTTAATACGCGTGTAGACGTCATAGACCTGGGAATCTCTATCCTTGTTCGTGTCTGTGTCTTGCTGAAACCGGAGGCTGCCCACGCTCGTTACCAGACTGATTTCCCGCTGTTCACCGCGAATAAAATCCAGTGAGATACTGGAGCTCAGAAATTGTCGATTAGACAACTGGCTGCCTGGCTTAACGTTGGGAATGTTAACACGATAGTCCTGCCGAAATGCGGTATCGCTACCACTGATGCGCGAGCCGAGGCGCCACGAACCGCCTAACTCCACCTGTAATTGCGCAGCGATATTGTTTTGTTGTCGCATGAAACGTATGTCGCGAAATTCATCCAATTCGGCGTAGTCCGCGAGTTCATCACGCAGGCTGTAGTCGATCTTGCCGACGAGCGGCCCGTATACCTGGCCGCGCCACCGCGTAGAGATTCGAAGCGCGTCATTGTCGAGAAAGGAAAATCGAGAATATTGCAGACGGTCCCAGCCCAGCTCAAATTGGGCGTTTTGCTGTTGATAATCGAGTTCTGCATCCAGACTGGCGCCCCGCATCCACAGATAGTCGTCCATGGTGTTTGCGCCAAGTATGTCTTGGGCTTCATTTTCGTCGGCCAGCTTAAAGACATTGTTGTGGTAGAAATACGCCGAATGCAGGTCTGAGCCCCACCGACTGACGGCATGAGCGGTAGGCAGGTATACCGATAAAAGCAACAAAACAGCGATGATTTTGTAGTTATTCTGCTCCATTTCCCCAAACACTTCCCGATGTTACCGTCCCCGATATTCCTTGCGAGGTGCCGGTTAGTCTACCATGATTACAGCGGGATGGAATTGCGCCCCTGATAACAGATTTGGGAGTTTACCTGTAACACCGGTTCCGCTTTCACGTCTGGAGGGTTCAACGCGTTTTTTTATGCAATAAAGGAGTTATCCATGACACACAGGCGTCTGGCAGTTGCCGCCTTTTTGACGTTTCTAAGCATGTCTTGTTTTTCTGTCGCGATGGCGCATGACAATGGCACGCATCGTATCGAGAGTAAGAACTCACCTGCAGACACCATGAACAAGCTGGAGGCCATGGTAAAAGAAAAAGGCTTTCACGTGTTTGCCCGTATCGATCATGCAGCCGGGGCGAAGTCGATAGATAAAGACTTACGTCCGACTGAGTTGTTGATATTCGGCAATCCAAAGGGTGGAACCGTTTTGATGAGCTGTGACCAGCAAATCGGCCTCGATCTGCCGCTGAAATTTCTGGTGTGGCAGGATGAGCAAGGTAAAACCTGGATTAGCTATAACGAAATGGAACATTTCGCCAAGCGCTATGGCTTGAAGGGCTGCGGCGCGCCGGTAGTTAAAAACGTGGAAAACATATTGGAGCTGATGGCGACTGTGGCATCAAAATAACCCGAAAGGGCATGTGTCACATGCCCTATTTGAGTTCGATTTCTTTCCATGTAACGGCAGTACCGTTGTCTTCACCTTTTAGTTCGACGGTATTGCCGATCTGGCCTTGAGCAAGTACCGCAGTTCCGCCCTCAATATCACTCGCATCGATTTGCAAACCGGCAATCGTGATTAGGGGATTGTTGATCGCATCGAGCTTGCCTTCGATAAGGACATCTTCTTCTGCGTAGCTGTTTTTGAAATCCAGACGGCTAATGACCAGATTGCCCGCGTTTTGCGCCAGTCGCACTTCCACATGATCGCCAACTGAGAGACTACTCAGATTCACTATGCCGTTATAGTCGGTCGCATCGGTGACAGCGTATTGTCCACCGTAGCTGAGTTTCAGCGTTTGCGCGACGGTATCGACTGCTGCAATATTGGCGCGCAGGCGCGCGACTTCACTTATACTCAAATTACTGTCGTTGTCCGATACTTCGCTGCCGCTATCCTCACTATTGTCGTCATTACCGTTGCTCTCACTACCGTCGCCACTTTCATCGGATTCATTTTCTGAACCCGATGATTGCTGAGATACACCGCTCTTGATTTCGACTTCCGACGCGACCAGCGCACCAGCGCTATCACGACGCGCATGTATCTGAACCTTTTTGCCCAGCGTCACATCAGCTTTATTGCCGTGTTCATAACGGGTGTTGGCATTGAGCTGTATCGTCACGCCATTGACCACAATTTGGGTTTCATTGATCGCGGAGACGATACCTTCCAGCTCCAGCTGTTCTTGCTGTTTGAGGTTGGTGTAGCGGTCTTCGATCTCGATCTTTTGCGCAGCCAACAGATTGAGCGTCGCGTCGAATACGCCCTCTACTTCCACCAGCAGGCCGTTTTGCAAATCCTGTTCGCTACCATGTTCGAAGCTCGCAGACTGATAATCAACGGCCAGTAAACCAAGATTGAAACGCTGTGTATTGCTGTCCAGATCTTTTATGAAACCTTTGACGTGGGTTTCGCCCGTACCGTTGTCATCATCGTTTTCGACATAGGTTGCGTAGATCTTGCCGTCTTCGCCGATGTATCCATTGATGACGATGATCTTGTCTTTAATAAAGCTGTCGTCTTTGACGGTGTTGAAAAACACGGTAGCGTCGTCAACATGAACACGCTGCCCCATGACGATGACGGTGTTACTGTCTTCGATGGCGGTGACCGGACCTGAAATCAGATCTTTGACCTGTACGCTACTGGCGGTACCGTTCGCGCCATCGTCGTTGACCTTGCCGGTAACCGTCGCAACCATGCCCACATTAAGCGCGTCATTGCTGACGCTGCTCTTGTTGCGCGTTATCGCTGCCTGAGCGGTATCGTACTTCACGTTGTTAACGGTTATCTGATTGGCACTGCGAGATTGAATCACACCGACAGAAACCGTTTCTGTCGCACCTGTTCCTATGACGCCTCCCTCTCCACACGCGCTTAACCACACTGCGCTGAAGAAAAACACGCCCAGCAATTTAATGGCGGATACTGTATTAGTCCTCATTTTCCACTTCCTGAAAATAAAATAGTGTTAGCCCTGCTGTTACGCGACCGGAGCCTTCCTGGTCGGGATTGTTGTCACGGTCATAACGGGAGATGTACTGATCGAGTGTCTCCAGTAATGACTGGCCGTTTTCGCGTACAAGCGCCTGAAACTTTGGGATCACTTCTACGGGCAAGTTGTCGTAATACACCTTGCGATGGAAGCGTGGCGCTTCTTCTTTCGCGTAAATGTTGTGATCTATGGTCTCCAACAGCAAAGTCGTATCGGTGCCAAGTATGGCGAGTTTTTCGTCTATGTTTTTTGAAGGAACGTAACCACGGCTGAGTAGTTTGACGGTATTACCGTCGCGTTCCACGACACCGGAATTCAGTAATTCGTCTAGCACTGCGCGTGGCGGTACATCGCCACTGTATGAGAACACCAGATCGGAAAAAGTGTGTTCTCCTTTGTCATAGGGTAACTCGGCCGGGTCGCCGTCTTTGTCGGTAAAGCGATAGTCTCTTACCCATCCGGATACGACGCGGGCTGCGCGATTAAAGCGGGTCACCAGTTCTTCATTGTCGTATTCGGAAACACCTTTGAGGCGCACCACTTCGCGGCGAGTCAAACCGGTAATGGTGGCGATGCGCGACTTGGTCTGCATTTTTCCTTCAACCGTGAATTCGCTTTCGGCAACGTCCACATAGGTTTTTTTAACCAATTCGGAAAAGGCGCCGTAGGGGACGCCGTTGCGCAACATGATGCGCACCAGTGGCCGAAGCAGGCGTAGGACCGCAGCAAAGAGTACTTGTTGTGACTGGCTCATCGGAATGTTAGCTCCCCCGGTTCTTACCCATGGGTTTTACCCTAAATTCATTGTCTTACGCTTTAGAACAAGACGCCATCCCTGCCCGAACACCGCTCCTTGTGGTCTCTCTTACACGTCGTCATATTATATTTTTGTGACGAATTTCTCAAATTACTATTGTGTAAGATAGACCAGACGGGTGAAAGTTCCAGCCGGTGTCCGCTGGATGGACAAATCTTCATGTTTTTCCGCGTGCGTTTTTACACAGATTTTATTTCTTTAAATCAATAAGATAAAGCTGTTGCACAAGAGTTTCATCCTCTCGCACTCCTTGCCATGATGTCGGAATTGCCCTCCGCATCATGGCTTTTTTAGTCTGTTTCAGGGCATAGGCGTGACGCGGTAAACCGATATACCGGGAAGCTTGACCAGATCAGGGAGTGGCTACCAGCGGGCAGGCAGTTTTTTTAACAGGCGTGTCGCGTTATCCGTAGTTTGTATGTACTCACCTTTGCTCAGGTCGCTCATGATGCGGCTAACCATTTCACGGCGACACCCGACCATAGAGGCCAGATCAGCGTGGGTGATTTTGGGCTTTATAGTCATGACGCCATCTACTGGTTCGGCCATGCGCAATAGTGTCAGCGCGACCCGCTCGTATACAGTCATCAATGCTAAACCGCGGGATTTGTCGGTAAGCTGACGCAACAGGCGCGACATACCCTGGATGATGCGCAGTGAAACTTCAGGGTGTTGCTTGAGAAATTGCTCAAAATACGGTTTGTGGATGATGAGTAATTTGCTTTCTTCGGTAGTAATTGCCGAGGAGGAACGGGGGCCGCCATCGATCAAGGCCAGTTCTCCAAAATAGTCACCTGGCCCGAGCAGGTTAAGGGTGAACTCCTTACCGTCTTCGTCACTGACAAAGATCTTCACCTTGCCCGATTCAATAATGTAGAGACTGTCCGACTCATCGCCTTCATTCATAATGAGGCTGTTTTTTTTGTAGTTCCTGGTCGTTGCGCGTTCGGTGAGCTTTGCGACCTCTTCGGCCGACAGACTTTCCAGTAATTTGATTTCTTCAACGTCTACAGTTTGTTCCATGCTGGTCTCTGACTCCCTGTTTAATACAACGACCTGTCGCGGCAAAGCAATATACCGCGATTGATCAGGTGAACTCAAGAATCCGGAAGTTTGTGAACGCTAATAAACCGCACAGCATCCGATTACATGCGGGTTCGTATGGCCGCTATTCGCTTTCAAGCAATAATTGAAACGCATTCACCTTCTGCTCTTTTCCTTTTAATTGTAGCTGGCCAGCGTGCTTGAACCGAAAATAACCCGAGAGCAGACGCGCGGTATCTTCGGCGACCAGTATCCGACAAGGGAAGTCCATGGGTTGGTCTTGCTCCGGAAGGTTAAAGCTCTCCAGTCGTGCAGCGATATTGACGACATCACCAACGGTTGTGTATTTCAGCCGCTGCGTACTACCGAGACAGCCCGCGACAACAGAGCCTGTTGCGATACCTATACGCATGCGTACCTGCGGCGCACCCTGGCTTTCCCAAAACCGGTTTAAGTCGGTCAGTTGCTTCCCCATTTCTATCGCGCACTGTGCAGCATTCAGGGCATCCTGGGCGATTTTTTCGCGCTCGGTGCGGGCAATCGGCACGCCAAAGTTTGCCTTGATGGCATCACCATAATAGTCATCAATCATAGCGCCATGCTCGATCAAGGTTCCCGCCATTACGTCCATGTACTGGTTGAGCCAGTCCATGAGTTGTTCGGCAGAGAGTCGTTCTGCGACCGGCGTAAAACCTTCGAGATCGGAAAACAGAATAGTCGCCGTCACCTGGCGGGCCTTAAGTCTGCCGTCGTTGACGTATTCGTTTCGATGCGTCCAGATTTCCTCCGCCACTTGCGGTGACACGTGACGCGAAAACAATTCCATCACTTGTTTGCGGTCACGCTTGACCTTGACGAAGATATAGCCGGTGACCAAAAGTGAAGAATCCAGAAAGGCCATGAGGGTTGAAGCATATGGCAGCCAGATGCCAGAGACGAACGTCCAGTATGAAGCGCCAATAATAATTAACACGCCGCTGGCAAGCATCAACAGGTAACGCGTTAGTGAAGACATGGCAAACGACAGCAACATGCCGAACAGCGACCACGCCAGTATCCACAGGACTTCCATCGCATGACTCAAACCCCGCATAGGGGCACGGCCGTATAATGCGGCATGTAAAATCTGTTGCGCGATCTGCGCGTGTATCACCACGCCCGGTATCGGCTCTGCGTCGAGGACACCTTTGTCCAGCGGTGTTGTGAAGTTGTCTTTTACGGTTTGCGAATCCACGCCGAGGATGACGATCTTGTCAGTAAAAAATCCTTTTTCGAATTGCCCGCTCAGCACGGTTTGAATGCTGACTTGCGCGTAACCCTGGTGCTTGATCGGATAGTTAAGAAGAAACTGGTAGCCCGCAGAATCCAGTCCAACATAGCCGCCTTCGCCTTTATCGATAGGCACAAATGTGGTTTTTCCCAGCCGTAAAAGTTGAGGATTGGATTTGTCCGCGCTGGCCTGCACACCTTTTTGTGACAAATAGTGCATTGCCAGTTTGAGCGAAAACGCCGTCGAAAAATGGTCTCCGTCATCGAGATACAATAGGCCACGCCTGACGATGCCATCGGTATCCATCAATAAATCTGAGAAGCCGACATTGTCTACCGTACTCAGCTGTGGGTGCGGACGTATTTGCTGCTGGTGGTCTACCGCGAATTTTTCCACCAGCAAAATGTTTGGGTTCTCGCGGATAGTGGTTTCAAGCTGTTCGCTACCTGGGGCAATCAGGCGGTCACGATAGATATCAACACCGATGGCAACTGGGCGCTCCGCCAACATGGCGACGAGTAATTGATTGAGTAGTCCATCGCTCAGCGGCCATTGTTTATAGCGCTTGATATCCGCTTCGGTTACTTTGACCAGCACGATATCCTGCGATGAACTGAGTCGAGGCGTTTTCTTTAACGCGAAGTCATAGCCTGCGAGATCCAGGCCCTGCAACATGCCGGCATTGCGGAGATACAATATGACGAAAAAAACTGCCAGGCATAAAACCAGGCCTATGCTTTTATCTGTAATGACTCTCTGAAACATGGTCTTACCCGACACAGGCATAACTTTCCATACATGTTGTCAGGTGTAACTATACCGGGCATGTGTCGTTCTTCCCAGCACGGATGTGGCAAAATGCCGAATTAACTAGTGTATTTTCGTTTTGGCGCTATAGGGTAAAGGCAACTGAAAAGTGAACGCCACTATCCTGCAAACTTTCACCTGTAGTAATTAGCGGCGTGATCAGCGATTTCGCCCAGAAGAGTTCGGTATTCAGGCCTCGCAGAATTTCCCAACGCAACCCCAGACCGACACTGGCGATGGTGTCTAATTCATCACCGAGCAATGTGCCATCCGCATAGAAGACGCCGCCAGCGTCGGCGTAGGCGGAGACCTGCAGACGGCGGTTACCAAAACCATCGAAGGTGACGGGTGTTGGGATTTGATATTCAACTGAGGCGACCGCGCCATTGTCGCGCAAATACAGACCTTCACGATAACCTCTTACACTGCTGCGTCCGCCAATCGAAAACTTTTCCAGGGGTAATAGTGGTCGGTGGGTGTATTGTCCGTTTAACCTGAAGATGAGTTGATCGCCCAGGCGTGTGAGACGTTGCGCGAATTGGGCCTGTCCCGCCAGGGAATAGAACAGACGTGACGGCGTCTTATTGGCTTCAACTGCGCCATAAGAATCCACGCCACTGTTCAATGTGAATCTCGCGGCGAATACGCGCGTCATTGATCGCATTACCCAATCGAGATTGACGCGACCGCCGAGTACGGCGCTTTCGCCGTTAGGACTAACACCGACATCAATGGGAATACCTTCCCCTTCCAGGGCGGTTTTGCTAAAGCGGTAATCAAGCCCCATGCTGAGTTGCAAGCTGTTCGTCCGTGTCCACCCTAAGGGAACCACCAGACGCGCACCACCACCCCGGTTTTCGCTGCTGAATTCCATATCGTTTTTCATCAGCAAAGCCGTATTGCCATATTCCAGAAAAGTCTCCAGACGCGTGTTGTTTGCCAATATAGGCAGACTGTAGCTAAAGGCGAAACTGTCGAGATTATCGGCGGATTCACTGCGCCCATTGGCGTAGTTTTTCAAGCCGTCAAAAAAGGCAAACGAGCCACGGAATTCATCGGCAATTCCTGCCAGACTATAAACAGAGGCGCTTAGACTTTCCCGAAAAGTACCTACTTCCGGAGAAAGATGGTTGCTGATACCTAGCGTGGCGTCGAAGCGACGGGATTCGTCGACGCTGGCCAACAAATCAGCTTCACCTGGACGACTGCCGGGAACCAGATTGGCATTGATACGATCAATCATCGGCGACTGCAACATGTATTGCACACGTTGCTGCAAAACATTGACGTTGAGAATCTCGTTCGGCTGGAAGGCTAGCCGTTGTGCGATGTAGCTTTGGCTGAGTGCATCATTCCCGGTGATTCGAATATCCGCCAGACGACCTTCAATAATGTGTATACGTATGGTGTTGCCGTCCACATCCTGATCAGGAATTTGCGCGCCTGAATTGATATAGCCCAGACGTACATAGTACTGGGTGATTTCCTGGCGCAAGGCCTCCAGCTGTTCGCTACTTAAAGAGCGCTGAGTATACGGCAATGCAATCTCGCGCAAAGTTTCTGTGCTAACGACGGTATTGCCGGTAAAGATAAAATCGTCCACAAGTACGCGTTGTTGCGAGCTATACGAAACCACCGGTGCGACCAGATTATCTACCGTCGGCAATTCGAAACCGGACTCTTCAGCATTAACCTGAGACGCGCAGAGTGCGATCATCAGAGCGGTGACAAGCGTATGTCTTATAACATGCATACGCTTTCTCCCGCGGGTAGGCTGGTGACTGAACTTATCTCGTTTTTCAGCTCGGTGTCTTTGGCAATAGGGTTATGCGATAAAGCGAAATCACCCGGAAAACTGGAGATAAAACTTTCAGGATCAGAAATCGGCATACTCGCCGTGTTGGCGATCAAGGTGCTGCGCTTACTCGCATCACGACAATGCTCACTGAGCAAACGCGATGCATCGAGAAAGTCTGTTGGCAGCGGCGTCAGGCTGGCTGCGACATCGACATTAGGCGCGACGATATCGATATCACCGTCAATACTTTTCTGTGACGAGGCACTGATCACGCTATCGCTGGAGGATACAAACTGGCCGGCGACTATACGGATATTCCCGCCAGGCCCGCCGAAAGCATTGGCACTGATATTCGCGTTTTGCACAACAATAACGCCTGACCTTGTTTCAGGGTCGCCATCTACCGCTTGCGCTCCAGCCAGTCCGTCGACATAGCCAATGCGCAATTGAATATTTCCGCCCTTCCCACGACCGTTGGCAACAGCGGTGTTGATGCGACCATCGCGTATGCGAAAACGATTAAGGGCGTTGATTCGAATATTTCCACCATCGGCCTCAGCGGCCGCGGTGCTGATTTCACCATCGTTGTTTTCGAAACCTTCGCGTGCGTTAATCGTGATATTGCCGGCTTCTCCAGTACCGCTGCTCACAGCGGAGATAACGCCGCCATTTTCTACTTCAACTTCATTGGCAGTAATGTTGATACTGCCACCATTACCACTGCCCTTGCTATTGGTGGATATCCGGCTGCCATTCCCTGTGACCTTGACTTCGTCTTCGGCCTGGATATTGATGATACCACCGTTGCCGCCGGTTTCGGCATTGCTGTCACTGCTGATCGAGGCACCAGTTTTTACGCTGACGTCCTTAGCGACAATTTCAATAATTCCAGCATCACCTGAACCATTGGTATCTGAGGCAATGCGGCCGCTCTCCGACAGATTCAACGCACCTGCGTCAAAATGAATACTGCCTCCCTCGCCACTGCCAAAGGTTTGCGTAAATACACCGCTGGCAACCCCGCCACGAGTTCCTGCGATATCCACAGCGCCGCTTATTTCGATGGTACCCGCATTTCCGCTACCAACAATCAGCTCACCGTTTTGTTCATTCACTTGTCCGCTCGCGCTACTGACCAAAGCACCTTGCAGAATCTTGAATTTTTCCGCAGAAATTACAATACTGCCGCCGTCACCATCGCCGAGCGTAGACGAATCGATAGTCGCCTGCGAGGACACGTTTATATCCTTCGCTTGAATATCGATGTTACCGCCTGCGCCTGCGCCACGAGTCATCGTGGAAATCGTTGTGCCTCTGTCACTTAACTGGACTGAGTTGCTGGCATTTATCTCGATCGTACCACCGCTACCAGCTCCCAGAAGATCGCGGCTATAGCCGTTACTTCCTGCGATAGTGATGCCGCTACTACTGCTGATTTTACTGACCGTGTTCAACAAGAGATTGGACGCTGTAATCGAAATATCTCCAGCGCTACTATTGCCGCCTGTATCGCTATTTATCTGCGCATGATTAACCAACGCCAGGTCGCCACTCACTGCCAGATTGATTTGTCCTCCAGCGCCATTACCCAGCGTTTTTACCTGTATACCAGTTTCCCGTTGACTCGCACCACCGTCGATAGCCAGGTTATTCGCTACCACTTCCACCAGGCCCGCTGCGCCTGTCCCGACAAGCAACTGATTGGCACTATTAAGTTCGCCGCTTTGGCTGCTAACAAAAGAACCGTTGCGTATGCTCACAACGTCACTAGCGATTTTGATGCTGCCAGCGTCTCCATTGCCGCTGGTTGACGCATCAACATCGGCGCTCGCGTTAAGCGCTAGAGTTTTGCTGGCTAACTGGATGTTTCCACCATGTCCATCACCTCGGCTTACCGTAGAAATACGGCTGTTATTCTCTACGCTAAGATTGCCGGTAGTGGAAATACTAATCTCGCCACCGTTTCCACTTCCGACGATGTCTTTCTTGTAACCGTTTTTTGCTGTATCGGTAAATCCGCTATCACTACTGATGGATGCGCTATCGGCTAATTTTAAAGTATTCGAATTTATGGCAATGGCACCTGCATGCCCATCACCACCGGTATCAGAGGAAATTTTTCCTGATTCAGATAGCAGTGTTGCGCCAGAAACATCGATGGCAATATTACCGCCGTTACCGATTCCACGCGTTTGCGTTGAAACATTGCTACCATCGCCATTAACAAACAAACTTTGCGCTGACAGTTTAATTTCACCTGCTGAGCCGTCACCAACAACAAGCGACTTTGATTCACCATCGAGTTTACCGCTTTGACTACGCACCGACGCCCCGTTGCGTATACTGACCGCACCGCTGTTAATCGTGATGTTTCCAGCGTTGCCGTTGCCGATAGTGGAGGAGTCGACAGACACGTCGCCATCCATAATCAGTGACCCGCTATTCAAGCTGATATTTCCACCGCTTCCTTCGCCTGCGCTGGCAGTTGAAATCAGACTTCCATCGCCGGAGATAAGCACTTCGTTGTCGGTGTCGATATTGATAAGGCCACCATCACCACTTCCGAGTAAATCCAGTGAGCCAACGCTTATGCCACTGTGACTACTGATAATACCTCCACCCTGAATTTCGAGGTGTTTTGCGTTTATCGCAACAGTCCCGGCATCACCGTCGCCCCCCGTGTCCGAACCTATGCGCGCACCATCGCTGACTTTTACACGGTCTTGCGCATCAATATCTATGCTTCCACCTTGGCCGCTACCACGCGTCTGCGTGAGTACGCTGCTCTCGCGGCGTGCGCTATTGCCGGTCACCTGAAGATTATCGACTTGTAGATTTATGGAACCTGCGTTTCCGGTTCCAACTTGCAATGAACCGTCGGATGCTAAAACACCACCGCTGACGCTACGAATGACAGAACCATTCAACAAATAGATATCGTCTGATTCGATGGAAATACTTCCCGCATTGCCATTACTTTGAGTTGATGTATCAATGGCGGTGAGGCCTTGCATAGAGAGCAACGGTGTTTTGACGTCGATGTTTCCACCATTTCCGCTAGAGGACAAATCCATCTCCGCATCACCCGGAAAAAAATATTTCATAGCAAATCTAAGTACGCCCTCGACGTCGACATCTGGTGCCAGCCATCCCTTGGAGACAAAGTATCCTCTAATAGTCGCGTAGTTTGCGCCTAGTTGACGTTGCAATAAAAAATCCAGTGCTTCAGGATTCTCCAAAGCAAGATGTGAGGAAAAAATACCACTATCATACGGTGCGTCGCGATTGTTTTGCTCAACTTCTATTGATTTTGAAACGTCTATTCGAATATCACCGGCTGTCGCTACACCACTTGCAGTTGAACTAATGATTGCGCCATTTTTTAACTTTAATGTGTCAGCGATTATGTTGATGTTTCCTGAGCTCTTCGAAATTCCACTACTCGCAGATCTAATCTGAGTTTCCCCGGGTGTCGAATTACCATCGGGTTGCGCATCCAGAACTACGCTTTTTGCATAGACATTAATATCACCGGCTGCATCCAAACCGTAACTGTCATTCCTGAGTAAACTGTGTGACGACAGTAAAATATTATCTGTTTGGATATCGATATTTCCCGCTTGCACGGATGCGAATGTATAGGAACTGATCTGCGTGGCAACGGATTGCGCATTTCCAACAAGGGTTATATCTTTAGCTTGAATTCCCAGGTAAGCACCAGGTGAAGTTGCATTCTTATCTGCATATGACTGTATGTGGGCACCGGAAGCCATATTCAGCGTATTAACATCTAATAACAAATCACCGGCGCCGGATGCGCCATTATTTCGGCTGCGTATTGTCGCCAGTCCCTGGATTGTCAAGTCCCGGGTTTGTATAGTAATTGGCGACACAGGATACAGGTCACTTGTGGACGAACCGGCCAAAATTCCATGTTCTAAAAATCCAAATAACTGACCGGAACCTGCGATATCAACATAATCACGAGTTTGGATATTTATCCATCCTTCATGATTTCTGACTGCAGGGTTGCTGCTTTCATCACTCAAGAAGCGTTGTCCTATGCCCGAGCCGATCACACTACTTCTCATTCTCAACCCACCGCCGAGAATCGTTACTCCTTCCGCTTCGACAATTGACGAACCCGAGACACTCACTTTTCCCAGGCTCTCAAAATCAAGCAAATCATCCAGACTTTCGACGTTTAGATTCACCTGGCCACTTGCTTTCACGCTAACCAATTTGACCTCGCCTCTCGGGGCAAGAACATAACCTGAGCTATTAAATGTTTGATTCGAAATTCTTGAGGTGCCTACGCCGATATAAATATCCCCAGCAAACAAATTGAACGACTTATCCGTACCGATAAACATTCCTGGCTCAACTGACGCTGCCACTTCAATTGGAGCGGGAGTGGATGAGAGAAATCCAAATTCTGAAGGCATTGCAATGCTTAATGTAGCGGGCGCGGATAGATCAGAACTGAAAACATCACCGTTCGAAAAAATCAACTGTTCAGCAGTGCTGACATACAAGGAACCGGAAAGGTCTAATTGAGCATTTGGCCCAAAAATCACTCCATGCGGATTTAAAAGAAAAAGACTTGCGTCAGAAATTGTCGTTTGGAGTGTGCCATCTATTAGGGAGTATCGGTTGCCGGTAACCCGGGCAATGATGTTGTTTATGGAGTCCGGCCCCCGAAAAGAGGCCGTTTCTCCATTATCAATATTGAAGCGATCGAAGCTATGAAAAAGATTGTTGCCGCGGATACTGCCGACATCCGCCTCTATCGCAACCAGTCCTGTGGCATCAGGCAACAATTCACCAGCCGTACCCATACTGCCATCAAGAACAACTTCGGCGGTATAAACAGGGCCAGTAAAAAAACAGCCTAAGAGGGAGGCACCTAATAACGATACGCGCTTTCCCTTTCGAATATTGTTTGCCACGTCGACTCCGTTAAGCCACCAACTTTCTGCGCCGTACTGCGCTAATTCCCAATCCTGCTAATCCGCTCACAAACAGCAATAGTGTCTCTGGCTCAGGAACATCGGTAATATCCACAATCGTCGACCCCATGGCAACTGTCATAGTGTGAACATCACAGGCATTGGGATCAACTACAGCCTCCCAATCGCCGCCATGACACAAAACACTCTTCACATCTAATCCTTGCCCTGCAATATCTCTCAACACGAGAGCATAACCGCCATCAAGATTACCATAGCGATAACCGTCCAAATCTACAGAATACACATTTGAAAACGCCATATTAAAATCACATGGATTATTCGGGCTGCAGATCGATTCGTCTCCGTTGTTATAGTTACTTATTGCCCCCCCAGTAAATGAGCCATTGGTTGTTAACAAATCATACGGCGTGTAAGTACCGGACTGAGAGTCATATAAGCCTTGATATGTCATGCGGGCGGACATTAGCGCAGTATCTCTTACATAGTACACCAGCTCACCGTTGTGCATAGTTGAGCCAACTTCATTACTTCCCGCGGTAACATCCTGAAAAATAAACTCAACTTCAAGAACAAAACTTTCCGGCGTAGTAGAATATGTAGCTGAGGGGAATGGATTCGAGTTTGCAGAATACGGATTTGAGGCGCGCGCAAGAACCAAACCTGTCCAACTGATCTGATTATCATCATAGTTCACCACAGAGCTAGGTAATGACTGATCTTCCAGGTCTATCGCCCAACTGACCGGATCAAATGCAAAGTCTAAAGTTCCACCATAGGCGGGAAAGTCAGCGGTACCATTGGTCCCATTATCAAAGAACGCGAACGCACTTGTAGCATATAACGCTCCAACTAGAGTTAATGCCTGAAAAATAGCCTTCATCAATTTTTTTCTCAAATACATTACTATCGCTCCTAACAGTAGTTGTCTTAGCAATAACGGATTTAGTCGAAAACAGAGAAAAAATGAATGAGGTTTGAAAACCATCCCTGTTATTGAAGCAAAAAATCCAATTTTTTATTGCCGGTAAGTGTTGACATTATTATTCGCCCGATAGGCAAGATGCAAGCCAAATCAAACTATACTTTTTATTTCATATCGTTATAAAATCCACTTGAAGACACTTCGCCTACACGTGTAAATTTTTTCGACTAAAAGAAAACAAATACGTTTTTATCCTTTACACTGCTCTGATTCAGTGCGTTACTTCACATAAAACTATAATTTAATTTCTCACTAAATTTGTCTGATTCAGAAGTAAACCATATGTGCTATAGATTTTTCTCAATGAAATGTGTTGAATTAGCAGCACTTAGTTTTTATTTTTAAATGCGCTACGTATAATCATGGATTGATCAATGTACCTACAACAGAAAGTCCGTTTCCGTTACTATCAAATATCACTGCTGTTTATAGCCCTGTTTAGCTACGACATCAATGTATTCGCCAATGATACCTACGAGTATTCCACACGCCTGTTACAAAAAGGCGAGTATCAAAAAGTCATTGATCTCATCGAACCTGTTGTCTACGGTGAATTGGCTTCAAAATCTGAATTACCCGCCATGCTGCGCCGTCTGGGCGAAGCGCACGGCGCTTTAGGCAACCAACGCAAAGCCTTCGACTCGCTCGGCAGCGCTTTAAAAGCCGCTGAATCCGCAGACGATCGTGCCGAAGCAGCGCGCATTATGTCTATTCTCGGTGCCATGTACTCTCATGCAGGGGTATATGAAAAAGCAATTACCATTTTGGTGCAAAGCGTTGAGGCAGCGGAATCACTGCAGCGCGACGATATAGCCCTACCCGCGAAAAATAATCTGGCCAATGTCTATGCGCGACTCACTGAATACGACAAGGCGCGGGAACTTTATGAGGATGTATTCGCTACGGCAAGTGCTGACGGCCAATACGGGCTGGCGGGGAAAGCGCTAATTAATCAGGCAAGAACGGCGATTAAGCAACAGCAAACAAGGGACGCGAGGAGCATCTTGCTTCAACTGCCTGCTATTACTGGCCGCATAACGAATTCCCAGGAAAAGGCCTTCGTAATGTTGAGCGCGGGTCGCCTGCACGCGGAAATGTCTGAGAATTCCGCCGACAAAGATAGCGCGCTCGCCTATCAGCTATTGGGTGATGCGTTAAAAATAGCAAAGGCAGAAGACAATTCCAGACTCATCAGCTTTGCGCTAGGTTATCTCGGTAATCTTTATGAAAAGGCGGGAAAACATGAAGACGCCCTCAAATTGACGCGCAATGCACTTGCCCACGCGCAAAAGCTTAACGCCAACGAGCTGTCGTATCGCTGGCTGTGGCAAGTCGGACGCCTGCATAAAGCGAGAAACAATAATCAGCTAGCGATTAGTGCCTATCGGCAGGCAATAGAATCTCTACGCCCGATACAACACCGATTGATACTGAGTAGCGCTCTAGGTGACAGTTTTCGCGAACACGTCGGACCTGTATATCTTGAATTGGTGGACATTTTATTGAAGGAAGCCAACATCTATTCTGTTGTTGAAAAACGACAAAACACATTGCGTGAGGCGTTGCTAGTCATGGAGGCGTTTAAAAACGCCGAACTTGAAGACTATTTCCAGGACGATTGCGTCGCGCGCATGAATGAGCGCACCAAAGGAATCGATTCATTAGACTCAAAAACAGCCGCACTTTATCCCATCATTTTGGAGAATAAAGTTTCAATGCTGATTTCCCTTTCAAACTGGATACAGCTAGTACCCATAGAAGCAGACACAGCGGAGTTTGCAGAGGAAATTCGGCTTTTTCGTTCTAAGCTGGAAAAACGAACCACACGTCAGTATCTACGTCATGCCAAAACACTTTATAACTGGATGATACGTCCCATCGAAACGTATTTGGCGGAAGATCAAATCGAAACACTGGTTGTTGTACCCGATGGAATATTGAGAACCATTCCGTTTAGCGCACTCCATGATGGAAAACAATTTCTAATCGAAAAATATGCCATCGCGACAACGCCTGGCCTAACATTGACCGACCCTCAACCCATGAATCCGGACAAAACACAAATCCTGGCTAGCGGCATAACTGAGGCCGTATTAGATTTTCCTGCGCTTCCTTTCGTTTCTGAAGAGATTCAAAACATCACCGATTTACACCAAAGCCGAACGTTGATGAACCAGGCTTTCACTGTAAGTAATATCGACAAGGCTCTGGCAAGTCGGCCATTCAATGTTATTCACATTGCCTCACATGGTGAGTTCAACCGTAAAAGTAGTGATTCCTTCTTACTTGCCTACAATGAGAAGTTGACGCTGAATAACCTGGAGCGATATGTGGCCGAATCAAGAATGAGAAATGCACCGGTCGAGCTGCTTACACTTAGCGCTTGCCAGACTGCTGCGGGTGACGAAAGAGCGGCCTTAGGGCTTGCGGGGGTAGCGCTAAAGGCCGGCGCGCGCACTGCGGTCGCTTCACTGTGGTTTGTTAGTGACGAGGCATCGTCCGCACTAATCTCGAATTTTTATTCCCACGTAGGAAAGAGAGACCATTCTAAGGCAAAGGCCCTGCAGTTAGCGCAAACTTCGCTTTTGCGAGACGAGAAATTCCAACACCCAAGCTATTGGGCACCGTTTCTGGTAATCGGTAACTGGCTGTAGTGACCTTGTGACTTTTTGCACACGATTAGCAAAAAGTCGGTGCTACGCTTAAAAGATAAACAACGGAAACCGGAGGTCTGTGCCATGAATATGTTTTATAAATCTGCGCTTTTCTTTTTGGCAATGCTTGCCAGTACCATGACATCTGCTTCAGATCAGTCGACCGGGCTATTTCGCTCCCCCATAATGCTCGCTGCAAACTCTCAGAACAATCATGCTATCGCAGACAACGTACAAAAGGCAGCAAATACACCACTAACTGCAAAAGAAGCGACTACCTTACCAACCTATATTCCGCCTATGCGCGGCGCGCCAAAACGTCGCGTTGGGGGCGGTACCAGAGGAACGGCTGTAGACCTCACTTTAAATGTCCTCGCCCCAGAACACACTGGTTTGACAAGCTCTCCTCAGCCAACGCTTTATTTCTATATTTCGAGTGTTAGCTCAACGCCCATGGAACTGGTTATCACTGAAGAACAATCTGAAGATCCGGTGTTTGAATCACGCTTCACAGTGAATCAAGCAGGAATCTATTCCATAGACATATCTCGCGCAAACATCAACTTGAAACCAGATACAGAATATCAGTGGTTTGTGGCAATTGTAATTGATCCTAAACACCGGTCTCGGGACATTATAAGTGGTGCAGCGATTAAATATATAAACCCCGAAACACCGATTACACAAAACAATATGAATGCCGAAAAATCGGCCGAAGCATATGCGGCTAGTGGTTATTGGTATGACGCGTTTTCAATTCTTAGTAAATCGTTATCAGGCGAAAACAGCGCTACTTTTACTGAGGCTCAAAAGTCTCTACTTCAACAAGTCGGTCTGGACATACTATTACAAAGCAACAATCAGATGTTTTCAGCGTTATAGTCATTTCGACACATAATCACTTCGAGAACCAAAAGCGCCTCTCATAGTAGGGGCGCTTTTCTTTTGTATAAAGCAATTCATTGTGGCATTTCTCACACAATTCTTGTGATCTAGCTCATCCGAAATATCGAACTCTCATGTTCAAATAACACTTAAGGAAACGACATAAACACAGGAGATAACTATCATGGATATTATGATTCAAGACACTGAAACCCAACTAGCGTACGCACTTCATCACGATGATGCCTTATACCTGGGAATGGACGACGAATTTGTAGAATTCGAAAACGAATACGATGACGAGTTGGTCAATTTTCTTACTCACATTGAAGGTGACTACGACTCATTCATGTTTTGATGAATCATTAGGGGCGCAAAAAGCGCCCCTTGAGCGCGTATACCAAAATGTCTTAAAGCGCCATTCACACCCTATGGCACTTTTCTTGTTAACAATACAAGGCAAGCTTCTTATCTCTCCAATGCTGCGCAAGAAGTATTTTTTTAAACATGCAGATACTTCAAGGACATTCATGCAACTGTAGTCTCTATTGTCGCAAGCGACATGTCATATTAGTGAGTCAAATAATTGGGAATCGAGATTTTCTCAGTTCAAACTTATATAGTTGTACTAGGAAAAATCCGCTAAATACTTTGCAAATGCCTCTGCGGCATCTGAACACAACAAAATAAAAAGCTGAAGATCTACAAACTACGCTTCCTCTACGACGTTGTTTTTCTTAAATCTTGCAGTTGAATCTGGCAACATTCTGACCAATCCATTGCTGTCCATATCAAATGGAAGATTACATTGAATATTAACGCCACCAATCGTAATTACATCCCCCGTGCATATAGGCACCATTTCAACCCGCTTGTGATTGACCCGAACGCCATTCATGCTCTCAAGGTCACGAACATACCAACGCCCATTTCTATCAACAATTTCTGCATGAAACCGACTTACGCGGGGATTATCAATAACTAAATCATTGTCCTTATGCCTGCCAATTCGACTGCTCCGTCGCACTGTATATTCATTTGTCTGCCCATTATCATTTATCAACAGTTTGAGCACAGGCGTACTATTCAAGATGGGTAGTAACCTCGTTTGGTCGTCATCGACCGAATCACTATAGTCATATGCGTCCCAACCGAGTTCATCAGTGCTAATTCGTATTGTGTCGGCGCTTACGCTCTGCAGATCTTCAGAAAAACAGTGGGTAAGCGCATAGTCACACAAAATATTGACCAGCCTCAGACAGCCTCCAGTAAAATAATATATTGGTTTAAATGACTCTTCTGAAAATATTTCGCGGCCCTCGGCGCCCGCAATGTTCAGCCGATGTTTAATATATTGCCTGGTATCCTCCAGCGATAATCGACCAAGATGTACTTTTAATCGAATACGTTGTTTCAACTGCTTCAACGCAGAATCATCGAGCGCTTCTCGTAGCTCCGGCTGTCCCGCCAAAATAATCGTGATCAGCGACTCACCATTTAGTTCGCTATCGGACAACAGTCTCAATTCTTCAAACATTGACAAGGAAAGATGCTGGGCCTCATCAATGATCAACACGCTGTGTTTTCCTCGGCGATATTGCGACGTTAGAAACTGATTTAACTGATTTAATAAGCTGACTTTGTCTGTATCTTGGATCTCTTGTCCAAACGCCACCATAACTGATTGCAGTAACTCTATATCTTTCAATTGCGTCTGAAAAACTTTTCCAATAACACACTCATGATTTACAGTACCGGCCAGCGCGTTCAATAAAGTGGTTTTACCCGCACCAATTTCTCCAGACAGCAAAACAAGACTATCCTTTACTTCAATGCCATATTTAAGATACGACAAAGCCTTTTGATGACTTTCGCTTAAATAAAGAAACTTTGGGTCCGCATTCAGGCGAAAAGGATATTCGAGTAGTTTAAAATGCACCAGATACATCACTTCCCCCCGCTCCAAATATGAATTTCCACATAGTTTTTAGTCTCACATAATTTCACTCGTGAACCTGTGAGTTATTTCACAGTCACACAGTGAAGCGTAGTCAACAATGTTTTTTCTGTATCTACCAAAAACCTACCCGCGAGAAAGGATCGTCCTACTAACATCGCATAATTAAACCCTTGACGATCTACCAGATTTACATCAACTTTTGCTTGCTGCTCGCCTAAACAAAGTAGCATTTCGATAATTGGTCTCTTCTGGATTTTGCCTTCATGCTTCCTAATATTTACAAAACGTTTAACCTTTGCTTCAACTAAAATTCGTCTATCTTCCTTATCTAGTTCGAAACGTACCCACGTTTTGCCGTCTCTCTGAAAATACTTGCATTGGCAATGCAATGATACACCATCGGAACCCGTATCGATTTTTGCGTGTAACACCACGTTATGATCAACCAAGTGTACTTTTTCGATCCAACCTATTACCTGAGGCTGTGGGCTACTTGCATAGCCAACCTTTGGATAAGTTAACGACAATATGAGCAAAAACAAATACGCCATGGTTGCTTGAAAAGATTTAAATGTAATACACACTATTCCGATACATAAATCGACGATTACGGTTTTTTACACTCTAGCTGAATTAATACGACAGGAATAGCTAATTAACCCATGTTAGACTTCTTCAAACAATCCGATAAAAACATGCATGAATTCAGAAACATATGGTCTCCTTTGCTTGCCCAGGCCGAAACGAATATGCCCCAGAATATACCTATGCTAGAAAAACGCTATGCGCGTTTTTTTATACAGGAGTGGTTAAATCTTTATCTTTCTGCACCTGATTCTGGAAAAGTCGGACTTGCTGTATTTGCTTATAGAGTGGACATCCATCGCTACGCAGCGGGAATGTTGATCGATAGCAACCCTGAAAACCGTATTCTTGGTATTAGAATATTGGGCTATATGCGAGATGAAAGCACATGGCCGATACTCGTGGGATTGCTGAAACACCCGGATCGTGAGGTTGCTGTTGCATCGCTTGGTGCTTTATTTCAAGTTAATGAACGTCGCGCGAGAGAAGAATTACAAACACTATTGGCAGGTTCGGCCAGTTTCCATCCAGAAAATGTTCGGTCGCATCTGTTACCTATCTTGGGCGACAACTTCAATTTTGACTGGTAGGTTAGGTCACACCTTAAATTCCCCAATCCATTCTCGCGCTCTAAAATCGATTTCAAGCCACTTTGCAGTCATTTTATTGGCTCCTTTAGAATCTAATTCCATTTTGATTGGATAATTATTTGCGAATAGAACGGGTTCACACGATTCGGGCTGAATTGTACGAAAACTTACGCGTAGCTTTTCATTAACCGGAACGCATGACTGCTCTGCCAAATTGCTAAAAACGAGACGTTTTTTAACAACACATGAAAAATACAATGACATTTCAGCGACTAGTGGTGTAGTCCTCTGGCTCAATTCCCTTTGCGCTCTTTTTGTCCACCTTACCTCTACTTCTCGTCCTCGCATTTCTATTTTTTTAATAAATTTATAAGGGTTTAGCCATCTATCCGCGAGGCGAAAAGGATTCCAATTTTCGTCGAAGTCGAAAAAAGTTTTGGAAAACACACAATTCTCCAGAAAAATGATCAGGAAGTTAGAGTATAGCTGGAAGGAAATATTACAAAAGAAAAACCCGTAACTCGATGAGTTACGGGTTTTTGAAATAAAAACCTGACGGTGTCCTACTTTCACATGGGGAGACCCCACACTATCATCGGCGCTAAGCAGTTTCACTTCCGAGTTCGGGATGGGATCGGGTGGTTCCCACTCGCTATTGCCGTCAGGCATAAACCGGTACATAAAACAATTCTGGAAGGCTGTAATGTAAGTTGTTTCTCAAATGGCTCAAACCTTTTGGGTGTTATATGGTCAAGCCTCACGGGCAATTAGTACTGGTTAGCTTCATGCGTTACCGCACTTCCACACCCAGCCTATCAACGTCGTAGTCTCCAACGGCCCTTTAGAGAGCTCGAAGCTCTAGTGAGATCTCATCTTCAGGTGGGTTTCCCGCTTAGATGCTTTCAGCGGTTATCCCGACCGTACATAGCTACCCGGCAATGCCACTGGCGTGACAACCGGAACACCAGAGGTACGTCCACTCCGGTCCTCTCGTACTAGGAGCAGATCCTGTCAAATCTCAAACGCCCACGGCAGATAGGGACCGAACTGTCTCACGACGTTCTAAACCCAGCTCGCGTACCACTTTAAATGGCGAACAGCCATACCCTTGGGACCGGCTACAGCCCCAGGATGTGATGAGCCGACATCGAGGTGCCAAACTCCCCCGTCGATATGAACTCTTGGGAGGAATCAGCCTGTTATCCCCGGAGTACCTTTTATCCGTTGAGCGATGGCCCTTCCATACAGAACCACCGGATCACTAAGACCAACTTTCGTTCCTGCTCGACGTGTCTGTCTCGCAGTCAAGCACCCTTATACCTTTGCGCTCATTGCTTGATTTCCGACCAAGCTGAGGGTACCTTCGCGCTCCTCCGTTACTCTTTGGGAGGAGACCGCCCCAGTCAAACTACCCACCATACACTGTCCCCGATCCGGATAACGGACCTAGGTTAGAACCTCAAACAAACCAGGGTGGTATTTCAAGGATGGCTCCACGATAACTGGCGTTACCGCTTCAAAGCCTCCCACCTATCCTACACAAGCATATTCAAAGTCCAGTGCAAAGCTATAGTAAAGGTTCACGGGGTCTTTCCGTCTAGCCGCGGGTACACTGCATCTTCACAGCGATTTCAATTTCACTGAGTCTCGGGTGGAGACAGTG
>JAOUMY010000017.1 GCA_029881255.1 Gammaproteobacteria bacterium
CAGCCTCTTGCCCGCTTCCTGGCGATTTTGCGTGGCGTAACAAATATCGTCTTTCTTCGGCCCCACGATATTGGGGAAACGCTCGCGCAAGGCAGAGATGACACCGGCGGTATCATCCATTGACAACGTCGTCTGTGTCACAAAGGCGAGATTTTCAGGATCACCTACCGCAAGCTGGGCAACATCGCTTTCATCCTCAACCAGATAAATACGCCCTTTACCCAGGGATTGGTCGTATTGCCCCAAGGTGCCTTCCACTTCCGGGTGCCCCTGGTGGCCGATTAGGATCACATCGCGCCCGGATTTCTGGTGGCGCACGACTTCCATATGAACCTTGGTTACCAATGGACAGGTCGCATCGAAAACCTTCAAACCACGGCGATCGGCTTCATCGCGCACACTACGGGCAACGCCGTGCGCACTGAAAATAACAGTCTGATCGTCAGGCACCTCGTCCAGTTCTTCGACGAATATGGCGCCTTTTTCTTTCAGATTGCCGACCACGAATTTATTGTGGACAACCTCATGACGAACATAGATAGGTGGACCAAACATCTCAAGCGCTCGTTCGACAATCTCGATTGCACGATCGACGCCTGCACAAAAACCGCGGGGATTGGCCAATTCTACCTGCATAACAACCTTCTTCTCATTCAATCGATATCAGTTTGACATCGAAGATTATGTCCTTACCCGCCAGGGGGTGATTAAAATCAACGGTAACCGACGATTCGCCGATTTCGCGTATCATACCGGCCACGTCTTCGCCGGAGGGGGAAGTAAACCCGATAATCTGACCCTTTTCAATAGCCATTTCTGCGGGGAATTCCTCACGATCCATGTCCATAATGCGTTCCAGGTCGGGCATGCCAAACGCCTGTTCGGGTCCAAGCTCTACCGTTTTCTCCTCGCCAGCCGCCATCCCGAGTAACACTTGTTCCAAACCTGCGATCAGCTCGCCTTGTCCAAGCGTCAGCGTTAAAGGCTCCTCGTCGAAGGTGTCCTCCAGGATAATTCCTTCCGCGGAAGCCAAACGACAGTGAACAATCACTGTGCTGCCAGTCTGCGCGACTTTCCCAGTAGAGACCACTAGCTTCGATACTCCGCGTTGATGGTGACATAGTCATGGGAAAAATCCGTGGTCCACACCGTAGCCGATTCATCGCCACGTCTCAATTCGATACGCACCGTGATTTCACTCTGATTCATGACGTTTTGACCTTGTTCTTCCGTATAGCCTGACGCACGACAGCCGTGCTCAACGATACAAACTTCATTTAGATAGACGTCGATTTTGTCGACATTCAGACCGGGAACATTGGAGCGACCGATGGCCGCCAGAATTCTCCCCCAATTGGGATCACTGGCATAAAACGCCGTCTTCACCAAAGGCGAATGAGCAACGGTAAACGCCACGTCTTCACATTCCAGCAGATTCGCTCCGCTGTTGACCTCTATCGTCATAAACTTAGTAGCGCCTTCTCCATCGCGCACCAGCATTTGCGCCAGGCGCTGACAATGACTGATAACCGCCATGCGAAACATTGCATATTCTGCGGAAGTCGCATCGTCAATGATAGGCATTTCTGCCTTCTGAGTCGCTATCAAAACACAACTGTCATTAGTCGAAGTATCTGAATCGATAGTGATGCGATTGAAAGAAAGATCTACAGCCTCGGACAGACACTGCTGTAATAGTTCTGGATCAATCCGCGCATCAGTCGCAACAAAAGCCAGCATCGTCGCCATATTAGGGCGTATCATGCCCGCCCCTTTGCAAATCCCTGTTATCTGAATCTGCGCGCCACCGATTTCGATTTGATCGCTAATCCCTTTGGGCAAGGTGTCCGTCGTCATAATACCCTTGGCGGCTTCTACCCACGCATCCGCGTTTAGTGCCGACAAGGCTTTGCCGATACCGGATTCCAACTTTTCCATCGGTAAAAACTCACCGATTACACCGGTGGAAAAAGGTAAAACCTGCTCGCTTGCGATCCCTGTTTGCTGTGCAAGTATCTCGCAACTGCGCTGGGCATCGGCATAACCCCGTTCTCCCGTGCCCGCATTGGCGTTGCCCGTATTGATCAACAAATATCGTGGAGTATTAGAGGCTAAGTGTTCTCGCGCGACTTGAACCGGTGCGGCGCAAAATGCATTGCGTGTAAATGTCGCCGCCACCGCTGCATTTTCTGAAATCTCAAACACCACCAGATCGCGTCGGTTTTTATAGCGGATTCCCGCTTCACAGACACCAATACGAATACCGTTCACGGCCTCCAAAGAAGATACCGCTTGCAGACCAACCGCCATAGCGCCACACCACCTCGAATAAGTTACACAAGGGCACTATCCTAGCGGGATAGCCAAAGAAAACAAGTGGAAAAGTGATGAAAGCAATACCGGACTGAATGAAGCTAAAACGCTTCGCCAAAATCATCAATGAATTCGCGTAGCGTCATAAACAGCATAACATTGGCATCCAGATCCTCGGCGGAAAAGCTAACCCCGATACGGGTTTCCTTTTCATCGATCAAACACCAGACGACAACCGCATTGATGCAAACATTGAATTCGTCGGATACATACTTGATCTGAACCTCTTTGCCGACGTCAATAGCTTGGGATACAGTCAGGCCCATACCAGAAATAGACACATCGGAAACCAGCGAAAATCCCTGACTGTTGCCTTCGCATTCAATCAGAAATTGCCCCGGAATATCAGCCTTCGCCAGACTTTCCCGGTCATGACCACGTCGTTCAAGCGTCATCATTACACCTCACTGTCCCGTTTCCCCCAATCTATCCCTAAATTCATTCCGCGTATAAAAATTTATCACAGAAAACAGCGTATTGTCCGAAGATACCTAAATCATATCGGCTGATAAATCGGCTGTTTAAACACAATAATCAGATCTGTGACATTGGTTCCAGTGATTCGTTTGGGTAGCAAGGAATCGATTACTCCTAGACATTCCCCACTGCGCGCCTGGCAAATATACTCTTTAATATCAATCCCCTGCGCACGCAGCGCATGCGCACTATGGCAATCGACTATCGCCCCTGCTGCATCCGCATTTCCATCGACGCCATCGGTACTTGCACAAAGCGCCGTCCAGGCGAATTTAGACACATTTTGCGACTCTACCGCCAGCAATTTAATAAGATGCAAGGCCAGCGCTGTCATGCGACCGCCGCGCCCCGGCGTCGTGGGCAGGCTCACTGTAGGTTCGCCGCTCCAGATGTGCATGCCATCGCCAGACGCCCGCAGCGTTTCCACTATCTCTGCTGCAACTTCGGCCACATCACCATCAAGATAGGAGCTATGCAATGTCACTTCAAAGTCTGGATTTACGAAACTGCTAGCCGCGCTACGCGCCGTAGATGCGCTCGCTAATATGCGCGCATCTCTACAGCATGGCTCAGTATTTGTGGGTAAAGTGCTAAATAAACGCGCTATCGACGCTGGTAAACCCTCCACTTCGCTAGCGACACCAGAGGGAAACAACAAGCCCGAGCCTATCACCGAAGGGTCGTCCCCAGGGACATCAGAGATATACCACGCTCGACATTCCGCAACGCGGAAAAAATGGCACAAACCACCCCCTTTGATCCGCGACAAGCGCCGTCGTACTTCGTTAATCTCGGTTATGCTATAACCATTGGCCAGTAGCCACTGATTGGTCGTCTGCAAATCCAACAGCGTGACACCAGAAGCCAAGCTCTCGACCATAGCAGAACTCCCCCCAGAAAGCAGAAACAGAAGCTTCGCATCCTCAGGCAATTCACGCAGAAAACCAATCAAGCGCTCGCCTGCCTGCAAACTGCCCTGGTTGGGTATCGGGTGTCCGCTGTATAAAATCTCTACAAAATCAGGGAAGGATTTCTCACCGAGATAATCAGGCGCCGTAATGAGCAAGGCTTTTTCTGGAAGACCGGAAAGCGCCCCTTGCATCATGCTCGCCGCTGCCTTGCCTATGGCGATGACCGCATTTGGTCGATAACCACTGCTCGATAGCGCATCTGCCACACAGACCTGGCCATTCACCTGGCGGAGTATGTGCTCGTACAACCCCATGATCATGGCGCGCGGGTCATTCACGAACAAGTCTCCTAAGAAAGCGTCAAGGAATTATCGACAGGAATTAAGACTTCGTCAAAATTTCGTAAGGCCATCGCTTTTGCGACGTTGTTTTGCCGCTTTCTCGGCGCGATTTCGCCATATACCGGAATGCAAACTGGCATATGTCCACCAATCACCTTTCATGCATATTGAAACCTATAACAATACAGTCAGTTAACACGTCCACAAAAGAAAAGATAAAAACTGGCACAAGCAATGCAATTACTACTATGTCTCGATTGAGCAGTACGAGACGGACGCTATTTTCATTTTTCTCTCATCCTCCCTATAGGAAGGGATGCCCCAAAAGGGCATCCCTCTTTTTTTTACCCTGCGTTTTACTCAGCTTTGTCATTATATTTTAAGCAAATACATGTTAGTTTGTGCGCTATGTCCGGTATTCAAAAAATGACTTAACAGCACGGACATTCACACTCTACGTGGGCAGGGAATATATGTATAAACTCATCACTCTCGGCGCGTGGCTGATCACATTGAGTTTTCCGATCATTGCTGACGCTGCCTGTAAAACTGATCTGCCATACCATATCATGGATCGTTACGTTGATAATGGCGATGGTACCGTCAACGACTCACTGACTGGCCTGACCTGGATGCGATGCCCGTTGGGACGTAACTGGGACCAGGAAAAACGTATCTGTGATACGCCTTATGAAGGCACCACGCGTCTCGATATACAAGATACCTGGAACCGCGTCTTGGTTGAGACGCAAAATCTCAATCAAAATGGTGGCTATGCCGGTATCACTACCTGGCGCGTGCCCAATATCAAGGAGCTGGCGTCGCTTATCATGCTGCACTGCTATCCACCGATCGACACCTCGATCTTCCCTGATGCTGCATCAAAAACTGGCGCAACAAAATTCTGGAGCTCGACGCCCTCTCGCAAGATTGCACAGATCAATATTAACAAAGACAAAAATGCGACACCGATCTATCAATATCACACCCAGGCCTGGACATTTTCACTCGTCGATAATCAGGCCGCTGGCAAAGCCGCGGAAACCCCGACCCACGAAAAACATCATGTCATGTTGATAAGTGGTGATTCCGCCACCGGGGGGAGATAGATGAAATACATGTCGCGCTATACGTTAGTGGGAGCTGTAACATGTGTACTGGTTTTGAGTGCATGTGAACCATATGTTGGTGATAGAGGAACTGACGGTGATCGACGAGGGGGTATAAAAGGCTCGACAACTCGCCTGGTCCTCAATGACACTGGCGTCGATTTTTACCAGCAACACATGGTCGCCGATTCTCCATATGAGATTATTCCGGCCTCGCCTATCAAAGGTTCTGCCGCAGCTCCTGGCCAGGATGCTGACAGTGGGCGTGACGTTTCAGACGCCAATCCTGCTGATGGCAAAGGCGGATTCAGTTTTACCAAACTGGATGGCGCGACAGGCGCTGAGCTGCCTGACGATGCACAGGTATGGGGGTGTGTTCGCGACAATGTCACCAACTTGATATGGGAAACCAAAACGGTTTCAGGTGAACACGACGCCGGACATATGTACACATGGTATGAACCCGACGCCACTAAAAATGGTGGCGATCCAGGCATGGCCGCCGTAGAGGGAGACTGCGCGGGAATCAAATTCCTCAAAGGTAATACCAACGAATTCATTTCCAAAGTGAACAACTTTGAGAAACTATGTGGTTTTAGCGATTGGCGCCTACCTAAACGTGAGGAATTTCGATCACTAATTGACTACGGCGTAGAATTGAATTGGTACATAGACGGCGGCGGTGTGCTGCGTTACGAAAACGCGGTTTATATTGATGAAAAATATTTCCCCAATCTTCACATGCGTCGACATCGTTGGACCGCAGAGACCAGCTATTATAACCCGGCGCAGGCATGGTCTATACATCCCAATGACGGCAAAAGTGAAGTGCATTCCAAAGCCTGCAGCTCCAATGGCCAAGGCTTTACTAACGGCATTATGCTGGTCAGAAGTCCCAACTAATCACAACAGCGGCGGCAACTCGCCGCTGTTTTATTCTTTTCAAAAAATCTGCTTAGTGCAACGTTGAGTGCGCAAAATAAATCACCAGCACGCCGGCCAGTATCAAACTGATCTGTTGCACGCTGGTCTTTAAATCGACTTTTTGATGTAGTCCGGGAATTAAATCGGCAACCGCCACATAGATAAAACTCGACGCCGCTACTGCCAGAATATACGGCACAAAGTCCTGCACTGGGCCCAAGCTGTAATAAGCCAGAACACCACCAACGACGGTTGTCAGGCTGGATAGGATATTGAAAGCCAGCGCTTTGGCACGAGAAAAACCACTTTGCAACAAGATCGCAAAATCACCAACCTCTTGCGGGATCTCGTGGGCCGCAACTGCTAAGGCGGTAACTATCCCAAGTTCAATATCCATCATGAAGGCAGCCGCGATCAGAACGCCATCAACAAAGTTGTGGACCGCATCGCCGATCAATACCAGGTTTGCCGCCGGTACGCTCGCCGGTTGGTGATGATGGTGGTGGTGATGTTCGTGGATATCTTCAGGCGCGTGCACTTCACAGTCACTGTGATGACAATGCCTCCACAACACCAGTTTCTCCAGCACAAAGAACCCAAGCAGTCCCATCAATACGGTCAAAGAAATATTGTGCACGTCAGTTACCCCGGCGCCGATGGCATGGGGTAGTAGCGCCAATAAGGCCGCGCTCAATAAAGCACCAATGGCGAAGCTCACCAGATGGGGTATTAGACGTGTGCGCCACAATGCCGGAAGCAACAGAAAAACAGCGGCTGCCATAACGCTAAGGACGCCACCCACCAGGCTGAAGATGATGATCCAGGTTAGCGTGCTCACGCAAAGACCTTGTTTGGGGAAAGTTGGCGAATCATACTGGATTCACGGCCCATATCCAATTAGTCAGCCATCCAGATCAGACTAACCATGCGTCCCGTCCTGCCGTCACGGCGAAAAGAGAAGAACCGAGATCTATCGGTATAAGTACAATACCCGCCACCATGGATCGCAGTAACACCCGCATTTGTCAGACGCAAACGCGCGAGGGCGTAAATATCCGCGAAGTATTTTCCAGGTCCGCCGGGCTTAAATGCCCCGGCGCTACAGGCATCGTGCTCCACAAATCCGGCATAAACGTCCTCACCAACCTCAAAGGCCTCGGGACCAATAGCAGGCCCAAGCCAGGCAACAATATCTTTTCCAACGGCCGGCAAAGCGGATATTGTCGCCTCGAGCACGCCAGACAGCAGACCGCGCCATCCCGCATGGGCGGCAGCCACACAGCTGCCATCGCGGGAACAGAACAATACCGGCAGGCAATCCGCGGTCATCACTGCGCACACCACGCCAGGAGTTGTGCTGTAGCTGGCGTCGGCGGCGGTTCCCATCGGAGCGCGCGCTGCATCAACAACGGCGATTCCGTGAATCTGCTGCAACCATCTGGGTTCAGACGGTAGATGCACCTGTTCTATCAAACGTTGCCGATTGGCAGCCACATGTTGCGGACGATCCTCGACATGATCTCCAAAATTGAAACTATCAAAGGGAGGCTCGCTGACACCGCCAGTTCGCAATGTCGACAAAGCCAATACATTAGCAGGTGCTGGCCACTCCGGGACTATCCAGTCACTCCTTGTGCTCACGATAATCCTCCCTCATCGCCGATATCAGCGCTTTCAGATCCTCAGGTATCGGTGATTCCCACGACATATACTCACCGGTGATCGGATGCTCCAGTCCCAGTCGTTGCGCGTGCAAAGCCTGGCGCTTAAAGCCACGCAAACACTCGGCAAAATGCGCACTCGCAGCCGGCGGAATTTTCAGGCGACCGCCATACACAGGATCGCCGACGATTGGGTGTTTGATATAGGCCATGTGCACGCGAATCTGGTGAGTACGCCCGGTGTCCAACTTTACCCGCAACAAGGTATGGGCGCGAAAGCGTTCCTCCAGTCGGTAATGCGTCAGCGCAGGCTTGCCGCTATGTGAAACAGCCTGGCGGGTTCGCACCGAGGGATGGCGACCAATGGGCTCATCAATCATACCGCCGGCTGTCATCTCACCCCACACCAATGCCAGATACTCGCGATCAAAATCCCGGTCTTGCAGAGCCTCGACCAGACGGGTGTGCGCGGCGATGGTTCGCGCCACTACTAACAAGCCGGTGGTTTCTTTATCCAGTCGGTGTACCACCCCCGCGCGCGGCACTTTAGCCAACGCAGCATCATGGTGGACCAGTGCATTCACCATCGTGTTATCCGGGTTGCCCGCACCAGGATGCACTACCAGTCCCGAAGGCTTGTCTATCACCATGATGTGTTCGTCTTCGTAGACGACATCAAGCGGTATCGGCTGCGCATCCCAGTTTTCTGTCTCCACGGCTTCCAAAGCCGCCTCAACATTCACCTGGACCTCGCCACCCACCTTGAGTTTCTCGCGTCCAGGTACGACCTCGCCATTGAGGGTAACGAGTCCGTCCTTGATCCACTTTTGTATGCGGCTGCGCGAGTAATCTGGCAACTCCCGTGCAAGAAACTGATCCAGCCGAAGGCCGTAATCGAGATGTGAAATCTTCAGATGCAGTATTTTTTCAGACATTTTCCGTCCAGGTGGGTTGTGGCCAAGCGCGCCATTATAACCAAATCAGGGAATTGGCTTATAGCAGACGAGAAGCTGTTATATACTAGGCCTCTTTCAGACTGCATCCGAGACCACATGAGCTTTATCCAACGAATTGTACTCCTGGTTGTCATCGCCATGCTGAGCGCATGTTCGAACAATCCCCAGCGCTCACAAAGCATTATCGGCATGGACGACGCTGACAAGAGTGCCGCCACGCTTTACCAGGATGCCCGCAATGCCCTTGACCGAGGCGACTACGAAACCGCTATACAAAAGCTGGAGTCTCTGGAAGCGCGATTCCCATTTGGAAAATTCGCACAACAGGCACAACTGGACAAGGCCTATTCCTATTACAAATTTGAAGAGCCGGAAACCGCCGTTGCGCAGGCCGACAGCTTTATCAAACTCTATCCTCGTCACCCGCGCGTCGACTACGCCTACTATCTAAAAGGCGTTATTCGTTTTAATCAAGGTATCAGCGCGTTTGACGAGATTGCCAAAATGGACCCGGCCACGCGTGACTCGGGAACAGCACGACAGGCGTTTCAGTATTTCTCGGAATTACTCGAACGCTTCCCTGAAAGCCCCTATGCCCAGGATGCCGCGCAACGCATGGCCTATTTGCGCAATAGCATTGCACGTAGCGAACTGTATTCGGCGCGTTATTACATAAAAATGAATGCCTATATTGCTGCCGCCAATCGCGCCAAGTATATCGTCGAAAACCTTTATCAGACGCCATCATTGCCCGAGGCATTAAACATTATGGTCAAAGCCTACCGTAAACTGCGCCTGGACGATCTGGCGGCTGACGCAGAACGAGTACTCAAAACCAATTTTCCCAAACACCCCCAAACATTAGCTCTGAACGACAGCAAGTTGTTTGGTTTGAACGATACCGGAGAGTAAAACCTCATGTGGGACTTTTTCGCGACAGTACGAAACCGCCATTCAATACGTAAATACCAGAGCGATATGCCGGTAGAAAAGGAAAAACTGCACGCTATTATCGAAACCGCCTGTTCAGCGCCATCCGCAGGGGATTTGCAGTCTTACCAGATCGTTGTGGTTTCCAGCAATGAAAGTCGTGATGCGCTGTGCGCAGCCATGAAAACACAGAACTTCATCTCACAAGCGCCGGTATGCCTGGTGTTTTGCAGCAAGGATAAAAAGTCCGAAGAACGTTATGGTGAAAAAGGCAGTCTTTTCGCGCTCCAGGATGCCACGATTGCCTGCGCCTATGCGCAACTGGCCGTTGTTGCGGCGGGACTGGGCTCTACCTGGATCGGTGAATTTGACGCCGTATCGATTAGAAAGGCCTTACGACTCGAGGATGACCTGACGCCAGTAGCTATTTTAAGTCTTGGTTATCCCGCGGAAATCCCCGAGCCAACTTCGCGTCTACCTATCGACGAAGTCCTTATACAACGTTAATCGAAAACCTTTAGCGAATCCGGGAACACCTAGATCGCGTCCGCGTCTTCCTCGCCGGTACGAATACGCACAACTTTTTCTACGGGGACAACAAAGATTTTACCATCGCCTATCTTGCCCGTGCGCGCCGCATTCACAATCGCCTCGACGCAATTCTGCGCCTGCTCTTCACCAACGACGACTTCGATTTTTATCTTCGGTAGAAAGTCCACCACGTATTCAGCACCGCGATAAAGTTCGGTATGGCCTTTTTGACGACCGAATCCACGTACTTCTGTCGCCGTCATTCCTGTAATTCCGATCTCTGACAAGGCTTCACGCACGTCGTCGAGTTTGAATGGTTTGATTATGGCTTCGATCTTCTTCACAACAACCTCCCTCAGTTATCCAGTTCGGAATATCCACTAGTAATCGGATAGCGCCGGTCTTTGCCAAATGCTCGGGCCGTTATCTTAACACCAGGCGCGGCCTGGCGTCTCTTGTATTCATTGCGATCCAAAAGCCACACAACACGCCTAACTATCGTCTCGTCATAGCCATCGGCAATAATCTGCTCGATAGATTCATCCCGTTCGACATACTTTTCGAGTATGCCATCGAGTATCTCATAAGGCGGCAAACTGTCCTGGTCTTTCTGATCCGGGCGTAGCTCAGCAGACGGTGGCCTGTCAATGATACGCTGCGGGATCACTTCCTGATCACGATTACAATAACGCGACAACTCATATACCAAGGTTTTAGGTACATCTTTAAGCGCGTTGTATCCGCCCGCCATGTCGCCATAGAGCGTGGAATATCCCATCGCCATCTCACTCTTATTCCCGGTGGTGAGCACCATCTTGCCGCGTTTATTGGATATCGCCATCAAGATCACGCCGCGACAACGCGCCTGAATATTTTCTTCCGTAACATCGGGTTTGCTATCAGCAAAAGTTTCTTTCAGCGTATCAAGAAAGGCATTGAAGCTTTGTTCAATACTGATGACGTGATATTCAACGCCGAGATTCGACGCCATTTTTTTCGCATCTTCGAGACTCATGTCGCTGGTATAACGTGAAGGCAGCATCACCGCTTCGACATTTTCCTCACCGAGGGCATCGCAGGCCACGCACAAGGTCAGTGCCGAATCGATTCCACCAGACAAACCAATTACCACGCCTTTGAAACCGTTCTTCAACACATAGTCGCGCACACCACAAACCAGTGCCTGATATACGCTTTCGACTTTGCCTGGCAATGGACGCAATGGAGTTGATGCCTCAGGCACAACGCCGTTTTCCGAACATTCAAATTTCAGCAACGACATTGACTCACGAAATGACTCGCTGCGATAAACAACAACGCCATTACTGTTTGTCACGAATGAAGTGCCGTCATAAACCAATTCATCTTGCGCACCAACAAGATTGACATAGACTACCGGCACATTAGTTTCTTGAGAACGCCTGGCGACGATTTGTTCCCGTTGCGCGGTTTTGCCTACGTGAAATGGAGAAGCGTTCAGGTTCAATATAATCTGCGCGCCTGCTTCGCGAGATTTGCGCGAAGCCTCTGGCAACCAGGTATCCTCGCAAATCGTAACCCCGAGCAAGACTCCCTCAACGTCAAAAACCGCAGGCTTATCTCCCGGCGTAAAATAACGTCGCTCATCAAATACGGCGTAATTAGGCAATTCCATTTTGAAATAACGGACCAACAATTTGCCACTTCGGAAAACGCTAGCCGCATTCATCAGCTTTCCGTCCTCGGTCCAATGTGGATGACCTATGACAACAGCAATATCTGCCGGCAGGGAGTGACACAACTTGTCGAGTGCAACATTGACTTTACGTTTCAAGCCCGGACGCCATAACAGATCTTCGGGTGGATAGCCGACTAAAGTCAGCTCAGGATAGACGATGACATCCGCACCTTGCTCGTGGGCTATTCTGGATGAGTCGCGAATTTTTCGCGTGTTTCCAGGTACGTCGCCAACAATAAAATCAAGCTGCCCAAGGGCAATCGTTAACGTGCGCATGTCGCTTATCCTTCGAAAAAGTCCAGCATACGCGTACCCATTTCAGCGGGTGAACGTACGACTGTGACTCCCGCTGTTTCAAAAGCCGCAAACTTTTCTCTTGCCGTACCCTGACCACCCGAAATAATTGCGCCTGCGTGTCCCATACGTTTATCCGTAGGTGCAGTAACGCCTGCCACATAAGCCACAACGGGCTTTTTCACATGCTTTCGAATATAGGCGGCAAGCTCTTGCTCAGCATTTCCACCAATTTCACCAACGACTATCATGCCCTTGGTCTTGCGATCCTCTTCGAACATGCGTATGCAGTCAACAAAACTCAAGCCTTGTAAGGCATCGCCGCCGATACCGACCACGGTCGATTGGCCAAGGCCAACGGCCGTCGTCTGCTTTACCGCTTCGTAGGTCAGGGTGCCGGAACGAGAAACAATTCCGATGATACCCGGTTTAAAGATTTCACCCGGCATTACCCCGGCGAGACATTGTTCCGGTGTTACGATGCCGGGGCTATTGGGCCCTATCAGTATTGTGCCGTGATTGGCGAGAGAGCCTTTCAGTTTAAGCACATCGTGTACAGGCACACCCTCACTTACGCAAATAATCAAACCAATCCCTGCTTCGGCGGCTTCAACTATCGCGTCTGTTGCCATGTTTGCAGGAACAAAAACCAGGCTGACATTCGCCCGGGTTGCCGCTACTGCATCGTCAACGGTATTAAATACCGGCAGGCCTAAATGCGTGCTACCACCTTTTCCCGGCGTCACGCCACCAACGATGTGCGTGCCATATTCCAGCATACGCTGTGCATGGAAACTGCCTCTGTTTCCGGTGAATCCTTGTATCAAAACTTTGGAATTTTTATCGAGTAAAATTGCCACGTTTACACCTGTGTGTATTGGACGATAGCTCTCACCGATTCGACAAAATCGTCTTTTATATCGAATTTGAATGGGGAGCCCCGCAGCAACGTGCAGGCTTCTTCTGAAAATGTTCCTGAAAATCTCACTACGACGGGAAGTTCGACATGGAGCTCTGCCACTGCACGCACCAATCCGCGGGCAACAACGTCGCACTGAACGATTCCGCCAAAGATGTTTACCAGGATGCCAGTGATATTTGACGCAGAAAGTATCAGACGCACAGCTTCAATCACGGTATCTTCATCGAGTCGCCCGCCGAGATCAAGAAAATTGGCGGGTTCTCCACCGTGCAATTTCAGCAAATCGGTTGTCGCCATAGCCAAACCTGCGCCATTGACGATGCAGCCAATATTCCCTTTCAAGGAAACGTAGTGCAGACCGTGTTGCTCAGCAAAATTCTCGCGTTCGTCCTCTTGCTCCACGTCGCGTATTTCACTTAGATATTCATGTCTATGCAGCGCATTGTCATCCACGACTAGCTTTGCATCGAGTGCAACCAGCTCGCCCTTGTGATTGACTGCGATGGGATTGATTTCCAGCAACACCAGATCCTTGTCTCGAAACAGACGATAGAGCTTATAAATAATTTGCGCCAGTTCGGTTTCCTGGCGTTTATCCAAGCCCAGTTTGAGCGCCAGCCGACGCGCGTGATTGGGTAGCAATCCTAGCACCAGATCGGCAGCAACAGTGTGGACGCTCTCCGGCTTTTCTATAGAAAGCTCTTCGATATCGACGCCACCATAAACCGAGGCAACTACGACAATGCGATCGAGACTCCGATCAATCAGCATAGCGAGGTATAGCTCCTGTCGGATATCAACAACCTGTTCGATTAGCAGGCGTCTAATAGGCTGGCCCGCTGGTCCTGTCTGCTTCGTGATCAGGCTGCGATTTAGTAAATCCTCACAAATCCGTCGCAGCTCATCAATACTGCGCACAATGCACACGCCACCCGCCGGTCCTCGACCGCGACTATGCACCTGCGCCTTTACCACCCAGCTATCACCACCGAGCCGTTGCGCCGCTTCCACAGCAGCCTCTGTCGATTCCACCAAACTGCCTTGCGGCGTTGGAATCTGATAGTCCTGAAAAAGCTGTTTTGACTGGTATTCGTGCAGTTTCATTAAAGATTCACGTCGAAAGGCTATTCAAACCTGGAGTTCGTGTTCCGATACCTATGGTAGGTAATCCTGAGACATCCATGGCGCTGAGCAGAATGAAGTTTAAAAACATATACTTATTCGCTTCCTCACTAATATTCGCGGCTACACTGGAAGCCGCTACCGTACTTGAGCAAGGTAAGGACGCTGCTCGAATCGGCGATTATGCCCAAGCCCTGGCGCTTTGGAAACCCCTGGCCGAAAAGGGTGACGCCGAAGCGCAATATCTATTAGGCCGACTTTACCGCAATGGCAAAGGCGTAGAGCAATCTGAAAAACAGGCTTTTGAGTGGTTTGAAAAAGCGGCAAAGGGCGGGCATGCTCGCGCACAATATTTAACCGCATACTTTTTACACCACGGTCGTGGCGCCCCACGCCAGTTCGATGCCGCAACCCAGTGGTATAAAACCGCGGCAAAAAATGAAGACCGTGTCGCCAGGGAAAAACTCGAAAGCGTTCCCACAGAAACCATGGGATTGACCAAGGCCATCAAAGATGCGAACCAATTGCTTTCCCCAGAACAGGCCCTGCGCATAGCCGCTCACAACGGTAACAATATCGCAATACATGAACTCCTCAAATTGAATGTTAACGTCAATCTTGCTGACGAGAACGGCTATACGCCATTAATGGAAGCGGTTCTTCAGCAGCATACTCACACGGTTAGCGCGCTCCTGAGCTCGGGTAGTCGAGTCAACCTGAGTAATAATGGCAATGATACCGCGCTACATCTGGCAACACAGTTGGGCAACATCAATTTGGTAAAGATGCTGCTCAAGCAGGGAGCTAATATTAATCAACGCAATCTAAATGGCGATACTCCGCTACATATTGCCGTCAACAACGGCTATACGGAGATTGTCGACTTTTTGATTAATTCACGAGCAGATGTTGACGAGCGTGAAGCCAATGGACGAACTCCATTGGTTCTGGCTGCGATCAAGGGGCGCACGCCAGAAGTAGAACTACTGGTACGCGCAGGCGCCAAAACTGAGATACGTGACATCAATGGCTATACCGCACTACACATTGCCGCCAAAGAGGGTAGAAGCGCGATTGCCAAAACATTGCTCAGCAATGGTGCGAAAAACAATACCCGTTTGACACGTACTGATGATACTCCCCTGACTCTGGCAATAAAACAAAACCGTCCTTCAACCGTGTCACTGTTGCTGACATCGGGTGCCAACCCCGATGAAAAAGATGGTAACAACAGCACGCCACTGATGATTGCCGCCAAACACGGATACTCACGTATTATTGCGCAGTTGTTGCGTCACAAGGCTAATCCTAATGAAGGTGACAGCCGTGGAATGACCCCGCTTATGGTGGCTGCTACCAATGGACATCGAAATATTTGCGTAGCGCTGCTAACCAACGGTGCCGACGTTAGTAAAACCACACGGCTCGGCTGGAGCGCACTGATGTTTGCCACCGACCGAAGCCACCACAATATTGTTTCTTATTTTCTGCAACAAAGCGCCAACAAAGATCAAACCAGCCACGCCGGCTGGACGCCACTCATGATTGCCGCCCAGGCGGGAGATTTGCGAATTGTAGAATTGTTGCTTGAGAGCGGCGCTGCAACTTACAAAAAAAACCGGGACGGTGAAGACGTTTTATTTATTGCCAGTCGCAACAACCAGGAAAAAGTCGTGCAATTACTATTGAAATTTGGCGTCCCGGCATTAACATTCGAACTCCCCAAGGGACAAGTGTAAAATTTTTTGTTACGCACTCTCCTGTGTTAGCGAAAGAACTACCGCTGGAACATGTGTTGCTTAACAATATCCTTTAAAACACATAGAATGCGGCATTACTAACCGAGCCCCCAAAACTTATGCGTAAATATCTTGCTTTGCTCTCGTTCTGCCTGATTGTCAGCGCGTGTACACCCATACCCGAAGGGCTCAAAGCAGTTGACGGTTTTGAACTCGAACGTTTTCTCGGCAAATGGCATGAAATAGCCCGACTCGATAACACATTCGAAAGAGGACTGGAGAATATTACCGCCACCTATTCAAAAAGGGATGACGGCGGAGTAAGAGTTGTCAATCGCGGATACAATGTAAAGAGAAAACGCTGGGAAGACGCGGAAGGTCGTGGATATCCGATTGAGTCGACAAATATCGGACGTCTGAAGGTCACATTTTTCGGACCTATCTATGGCGCATTTAACATCATTGCATTGGACAAAACGCACTATCAATACGCTGTCATCTGCGGTAACACCAGAGACAGCCTGTGGATAATGTCGCGAACCACAACCATCGACGACCAATTGTTTTCAGAGATTCGTGGTCGTTTGGCAGAACAGGGTTTTGCCACAGACAAGCTTATAATGGTTGATCATTCGGCGGCACCGCCTGCATTATAGAGCTCTGAAAACAAACTCACGCTTCACAACGATATGCTTACGTTTTTACGTTTATCAATCTGCCTATTTATTGCACTTTTTTCTCAGACCACAGTGGCGACTTTTAAAACCGAGGGTAGTGACCTGCTTATGGGCGTAGGCCCCGCGCATATTGCGCAAGCGGGCGCAGTCAGCGCTGACGTGGACGGCATCTATGCACTTTTCTGGAACCCCGCGGGTCTCGCTCGGTCCACAACGGGGCAAATTGCCATTTCGAGACAGTTAGATGCATCGCTCGAGACGTTCAACTTTATCGGCATTAGTCATAGCGCGAAGTTTACCCTACTCTCCGATATGAGAGTCGCCTATGCGTTTGCGTGGCTGCCACGTTTGCATGTTGCCACGTCTGGCGCATTCTCCAACGACAGTTTTGAAAACCTGTTTTTACGGTTTGCCTTACCTGCGGTACCGGATGATTTCAATGGAGACAGCCGTTCTAAAACCAGAGACTTTCGTTTCGGCCTGGCTGTCGCGCCAGGCGCGGCTAGCCGATGGTCAGTAGGTGCCAGCATTGGCGTGGTACGTTGCGTTTCTCACTTGTGTGGCTCGACGCTCAGCGCCCCGGAGTTGAACTACACGGCACAAACAGAGGCAATCGCCATCGCGGTGAATCTAGGCACGCAGGTTCAACTCACATCAGATTTGAAATTTGCGCTCAACGTTAGAGACATCAATACGCGTCTGCACGTAGACACGACGGTGACTCAAGGTGATCAGATCGACACACAGGTCTTCGACACAAATTTTCCACGTGACATTGTTGCAGGTTTTTCGTGGCAGGCGCACAAGACCTGGAAACTATCCGCAGATTATCAGTCACTTTCCGGTCTCTACGGACAATATGCCATTAACCTGCAATTACTGCGCATGGGTGTAAACTATGATTCAAATCCATTTACATGGCGTGGAGGAGTTTTGATACCGATCATACTTCGCACCGGATTGAGCCAAAATCTAAGACAGGACCTCCCTGCGCCACTAGTACCCAGCGCCGGCCTGACATGGCGTATCAGGTCATTTATCGTTGACCTTGCGCTTTACCCTCACCCTGTGATGAGCTATCACTACAAACGTTTAAGCCCGTCCGCGGACGCATCAATTACTTTACATTTCTAAAATGGAAATACAACAAAAACGACGCATCAACGCGCATTTTTTGAGCGCTAGTTTGATAATGGGAGGATTACAGATTGCAGATGGGATGAGTTTTCTCGTACATCAACAAAGCAATTTCAATATCGCCTTTTCGTGGCTGCAGCTATGCTGGTTTATCATCACACTACTCTGTGCATTTCTGCTTTGGGAATTCTCTGAAACACGCAAAATCATCGCCACTTTTCTTAGCTATATTCTATGCAATATCGCACTGGCAACAAGCATTTTTGAACAGAATCATTCGGCGTTTGGCTACTCAATTCCCGCCTGGTTCTCACTAATAACTGTTCTAACCGGGTTTCTATTGCTGTATTGGAGTTATCGCAGCATACGCCGCTCAGCCGCCAATCTGTCCTGAAAACAACACCACGCATACTGCAAGGTTGAACAGATTAATCGCGCCTATGATGCCAAATACCGTTACCAGGCGTGACTGGTAGCCCTGATGACCGAATGACCGTTTATTGTTGACCTCTAACATGATGCACCCCTATAAGACCGTCCGTTATGCATCCTCTATAACGTCCGTTCCTTGATGGATTTAACATTTCGAGTGCAAGAAAATGCCAACTTTACTGTATTTCTTTTAATTCCTTACCCGAAAGTAGTATGCGCTTACAATCATTCCAGGGCAAAACACTTGGACTGGAAGGGGAAATAAAACTGCCATTCGCTTAGAGTTGACCCGTTTTAAGAAACTGTACAGCCCTGCTGGCCACATGTGGGGAAAACAACATTCCGGTATGACTGCTACGCATCACAACATGTTGTGTCAACCATGGGGCACAAGTTTCCGACACAGATACCGCCCCATCACATGGTTTTTCCAGGTTTGTCACCAGACGCCCCAATCCAAGAGGACTTTCACCTGAAATCAAGCCGATATCATAGCCCTCCAACGGCGTTACGCCGTTGACGAGTATATCCGCACTTCTACCAAGCATTGTTCTGCCAATGGAAGAACGATTTAGCGTTTGCGCGGCTTTGCTACCCTGTAGCGGCGAGCCCAGCATTAGCACTCTGCGCAGATTTTCCGGGTGATATTGACGAATATATTGCGTGGCAATAAGACCACCAAGGCTATGAGCCACGATTGAAAAAGACTTTCCATTTAAACTGGTAATCGCTTGGTGCAGAGCAAGTACATTTGCCTCAGGTGAACGTCTTACAGTTCGATAAGAGAAGTTGATAACATCGTAACCAGCTCGACGGAAAAAACGGGCCAAAAAACGCATGACTCCGGCGCGTGTCCAGATTCCGTGAATCAGCACAACGATCGGCTTTTCAGCTTTTTTCATATCAGATTTCTATGAGGGAACAAAATTGATCGGATAGGTAACCATGGTTTCTTCAACATCTCGTTCCCCAAAATCGACCGATTTAAGTTTGACGACGAGCTTACGTTCCAACTGGGGTGAATTTAGCTCGCTCTGCATGACTTTGCAACTTGTTACTTTGCCAGAAGGCGCGATGACCAGTTCAAACAATACCGTACCGCGTAATGACAGATTATTGCGTCGTTCCCTATTGTATAGAATTTGGAAACTGCCTTTCACTCGCTCCAGTACGAGCTCAATTTCTTCCATACTACGTCGGGCAACACGCGAGCTACCTTTACCATCTTTTTCAGATTCAGTGACTATGGTTGATTTGACTTTGGTAAGCTCCCGCTCATTTAAGGCTGTCTGAACAGTGTCGCGAGTCAAGTGATCAGTACTTACGCCGCCACTACCTTTGTTAACCACTCTTGTTACCGGCTTGCTTTCTTTTACTGCCGCTACGCTACCTTCGTTACTCAGCTTGCGTCTGGGATTAGTCATACGCTTCAGCTCAGGCGTGTCTCTCAGTGCCGCCAACTCGTCGCGCATGGCTAGCAAACCCACTTTGGCCACACGCTCCTTGGCACTGGGTTGCCGCTTTGGCGTAGGAGGAACTGGCTTTGGCTTTTCCGCCTTCGCGACTTGCTTCTTCGGTGGTGGTTCCTTCGGCTTCTCCGGTTGAGGCGCAGGAGGTAAGGGAAGAGGCTTGGGTTCTGGTGGCTTTTCAATCTTTTGTTTGCGTTCCATCATGACCTTGGCCACGCGCTCAGGTACTTTGATTTGTTGCTCGCGCGGTATTTCGCGTACCGGCAAGAATGGTACAACAATACTGACGATAGCAAATACTGCGACCACACGTAACACAATGCGCTGGAATCGACTATCCAGTTCATCCGGTTGTGTATTTGCAAAACCACGCCAGCGTATTGCAGCCATCATACTACGACTCACTTACTGCCTTTTTTTGTACTGCGAGCGAGATATTGCCAAAATTGGCATCTGCGCAAGTCATCATTATTTTCTTTAAGAGACGATACGGGATTTCTCTATCCCCCATGATCGTAATCGCGCCAGTCTCTACTTTGTCACCCAATGCGCCATAAAGACGCTTATACTGAATCTGCAATTCTGTTTGCAATGGAACGATCAACGATTGATTGAGTTTTTCAACATCTGCGATAGAGGCAATTTTTCTCCCCTGTACTAACAGATCACTGCTGTTAACCAGCAAAACCAGCGTTTCATCCGGACGTTTGCTCGAGATGGACTCAGGCAGCTTGACTGAAGACTTGCTCGATATCGTTTCTACATCCGATGAATTAACCAAAAGAAAAAACACCAGGATAGTAAAAATATCCATGAGTGATACAAGATTTAGTGACGCACTTCCCCAACGGTTGCGTTTATCCCGATCACGTTTCCTCAATCCACGCGCGCCTAAACTTTCGCCACCAAGACTCATGAAGCCCCTCCTGGCGCGTCACCGATAGAAATGTCGGGAAACATTTCTTCAAACGCTGACTCACTTCCTCTGGGATTTGCTCGCATACGCACCGCATCCATGACCTGTACCAGGGTGTCATATTCAGTATCCGGTTCAGCCAGAATCGTGGCATCACGACGCGCTGGAAAACGTTGCTTTAGGGTCGCCATAGTATCGGCCAATGCTTTGAAGTCGTACCCATTCTTGTTGCTTTCTATTTTTCTAGTAAAGCGACTACCACGTTCGTGTATGACAACGTCGTCTTTATGAATCACGATTTCCAACTGAAAACGGTTTTGCGTTAATGATTCACCGCTCGACTCCGGCGGAAGATATAAGTCGAGCACTGTCACACGCGAAAACACCGCTGTGATCAATAGAAACGGTACTAGTATGACCATTAGATTCATAAATGCCGTAATATCCAGCTCTGTGGAACTGGCCTTACGTCTACGGCGTCTGATTCTAGCCAACATTACTCATGCCCATTCTGTGAAGAAATAATATTGAGAAATTTCACGCCGACCATTTCCTGCCCATCTACAATCTCATTAGTTTTGGTTTGTAGGTAGGTGTATATCAGTAGCAGTGGTATAGCCACCATCAGGCCAAATGCAGTTGTATTCATGGCTACAGAGATACTTGAAGACAATAGGTCTGCTTTCTCGGCTGGATCGGCATTGGACACTGCGGTAAAGGCCTGTATCAGACCAATAATCGTACCAAGCAGGCCCATCAGGGTTGCGACGTTGGCAAATGTCGAGAGATAGTGCGTCCGCTTTTCAAGCTTGGGCAAAGACTCCATCAAGCCCTCTTCCATTGCGGCTTCAATCTCCTGAACCCTGCGATTATTATGCGCCCGAGCTAAACCATATGACAGCATCTGTCCAATTCCATAGACATTTTGCGACGTCAGTGAAAATGCCTCACGAAAACGCTTACTGCTGACCAGGGGCTCAACTTCTTTCCACAAGGAGACATTTTCGCGTCTTACTTTTGATAAAAACAGAAAACGCTCAATCGTGATGGCAACACCAATCGCAAACACCAGCATGAGCGGATACATAAACACTCCACCGCTCTGAAAAAATTTCACAATTACTGAATATGTTTCCATATACCCTCCGCCTAAAAACAATTACTACTAATACCATTGACTCTTTTTCGGCCAAGCGATGGCATAGGCAACTCCCATGGAGTCTACTTAACGCTCGCCGCTTGCTTTATTTTGTATAACTCAACTTTTCTCTTAAAATCATTCGGATCAACCAGTTCAAGTTCCTCATCGAGCATGCTCTCTATTTCAAGACCTGCCGCTGTAACAGGCTGAAGCGGACGCCAAGGCACAACATATAAGGCCTTAGGAGCCTCTTCATTTCCGATAACATTATCTGTATCCAGCTGAATCTTTTCTTCAGCTACGACTGATGAAACTGTCAAGGCCAGCAACACAAATACACGTTTTATCATAACGCCTCCTAATTACTCGCCTGTGCGCGCTGTAACATATCGGCCAACCAGGCATTCACCTGTTTTTCCTGATCCGGTTCCAACTCGGCCAGCGCACGATAATGGCGTTTCGCTTTTTCGTAATCGAGCAGATAAATATCGTACAAAATCGCAATATTCATGTGCGCGCCAGCGTAGCGACTATCTATCTGTAATGCATACTTATAGGCGGTCTCTGCCTCTGCAAACCGACCCTGCTGTCTTAACACCACACCGAGAAGATTGTATGCCTCAGGACGTCGCGAATTCTTTTTCAATACTTCTCTTACCATTGACTCTGCTTCGAGCAGTCGCTCCTGTTGCAAATAAATCAAGGCGAGATTCATATTCGGTACGAGCAACTGGGGATTGGCCTTAGCCAAATTCAGAAAGATACTCTCCGCCTTGCCGTATTGGCGCGCCCTTAATAGCTTTGCCCCTTCCGCCAGAGATTTTTTTGTTTCAGGAGAAACTGACTGTTGAAACATACCCATATTCTGTGACGGCCTGGGAATATTTGCCTGCTTACCGGCACAAGATAGCGTCAACAAGAATATGAAAACCAAAGACGCACTAGTAAATACCGTCGAATGCACTTTCAATGCGCTCCTCCTTGCCATATCGTGTCGGTTGAAGTCGACTTAGAGAAGCAAGGCTTTGCTTTATCCAGTCGTCGTACAAGCCATCTTTAATGCGTATGGCGTTTACCTGATACAATTCTATTGCCTTCTCTTCAAACGGATAGGCCTGTTCTTCAAGCTCCAGATTATAGGCTTCCAATTCGTCACCCTTCAGACCTTTAGGACGAACAGAATTCATTACTGATTTTGCGAAGTCTGCATACACCTCTGCCACCCGGTGCGTCGATGCAGTACTGTATTCCGCTACTGAATAAGACGTTACTTTTTCAAAGTCGTTCAAAACTCGCTTCATCGACTTCTGCTTACGTGCCAAACTCTTCTTTAGAGGAAGGGTCAAAAGTATCTTTTTGTAGGCGGCCAGTGATTTCTCAGCTCGCACAAACATCGCCTGCGCGGCAAGATACTGACCTCTTGAGGTATTCTTCAAACTGGAAGAATCAACATATTTGACAATATCAGAATAAAGATCCGACACTGCTCTTCTGTTTTTCAGCCTACGCTGAAGTGCGACCATTTCATTTAGTGCTTCTAAACCGCGCTCATCTGCCTGTTTGAAGGTAGCCAAATATCTCTCATAGACTTCAACAGCTTTTTGTAAATTTTCCGCCTGCTTGTATGTTTCTGCTACTGCCCACAACAAAGTGCGCTGCTGTTCTATATTACGCTCACGCATTGCCAGCCAATACATTGACTCAACAGCCTCTTTGGGCTGCTGCAATTCCTGATAGACCAGCACACGCTTTTCATGAATCTGGCTAATCAGATCATGTTTAGGAAATTCGCTGAGAAATCGATCTAGCAGAGGAATTGCGTCTTTCCATGATTTTTGATTGATAAATGCCGTTGCAGCATCAAATACTGCCTTGGCTTTCACATCAGAACTTGTCGCTGTCTCAGCGGAACGAAGAAATGTATTCGCTGCCAGACTAAAGTCACCACTCTGCTGTTGCATTTCAGCCATTTTGAAATTGGCAAGGGAAATTCGTTCGCGTATTGTCTGTTGGTTTGTTTTTCCAGCCCCGAGACTTAAAACCTTTTCGTAGCTACTAATTGCTTCCTGAAAACGCTGCTTGTCAAACGCAATATGACCTATAACTAAGTAGGCTGACGACAAGACACTCTTGGAAGCCCGCTTATCCATGCGAACTATTTCCTTTGCTTGCAACAAGGCCTCATCAAACCGAGACAGAGCAAAGAGTCGCTCAGCAAGACTGGAGCGTATAGTCATGATACGTTGATCATCGGGAAACCAGGTAATGAAGCGTAATGCACTCTCAGTATAGCCCGACTTCATCTCATTCTCGTTCGTCCTGGATGCGCGTTTAATTAGGTGGTCATAGCTCAAAAGAGCAGAATAAGCGGCGTCAGATGATCGATCCCGCTTAGGAAGATCGTAGGCAACGACTTCAAAACGCTTTAGGGCTTTAAGGTAATCTCCCTGTTGATAATACAGCTCAGCAAGCAGTATCTGCTGCTCAATCGTATCCTCACCGGGGAACAGTCGGACCAACATTTCATACCAGTTTGTGGCTAAAACGTAATCTTCATTCTTTTTCGTCTTTTGTGCGCGGGCATGATAGTGCTTGGTCAATTCCAATAAAAGGTCTCGGGACTTAAGCCCAAATGTGCGACGTTGCTTTAAGGACAATGAGTCCCAGAATCGTTGTTGTGAGGCAAACAATTTGACGAATTCTTCCCTCGCCTGTATTGAGCGTTGAGAAAACTTTCCTTGCATATAGGCGTGTAGTCGAAGCAGTTGCATTTCCGCAGCGCGAACCTCTCCTGGGTGTCGACTTACATAAAGCCCGTAAGTTTCCGCCGCATCTTCAATACGTTCTGCCGCCATATAGAATTCCCCGAGGCGGGAGAACACTTCGAATTCGAGGCGCGGATCAGGATTACGCTGAAAAAAGGCGACCACACCTCTCTCGCCTCCTAAATACGAGAAACACAAGTTAACCGCACGGAAAACGTCGTTCAATAAATCACGTTGTAACTGAGATAGCCCATTGCTCTGAATACGATCGTCCTCGCCATAAACCACTGGCAATAGCTTTAGTTCTATAAAGAAATATTGCAGCGCATTCTCGTATTTTTCTTGCTTAAACAGGGCCCATCCAAGTTTGTAGACTGCCTTGTCATAAAAAGGCGTATTACTCCCCAATTCTAAAACCCGCGAATATGCATTTCCTGCCGCTTCATAATCCCGAAGAACGTATAGCAACTCTGCGAGTCTGAAGCGCGATTCAGGCATATACTGACTACGGGGATATTTTGCTAACAGCCTTTGCAACGTTAGCGCGGCCCCCTCCAGGTTTCCGCTTTGCTCGTATGCGCGTGACAATTGATACATAATCCAGTCAGCACGCCGGTCTTTTGGTTTAGCCTTGAGAAGGTTTTCGTAAAGCGCAATCGCATTTTCGTAGTTCTTTGTACCATCGATATCCAGCGGATCCGTCATGGCCTCAACAGCCTCAGCGTATTGCTGTTCCTGATCGATAAACTGTTTGCGGTCACCCTCAATCATTTCTAAATCTGCGAGACGATTTAATGCGTCAGAGTAGAGAGGATGATTTACCGGCGCATCGTCGAGAAACTGGCGATATCTTTTCATAACACGCCCGGTTTCGACTTTTTCGACTTTGGTCTTCTCAACATCTAATGGCTTATGACTCAGGCCTTTTAGCGTACCCTGGCCTCTTGCTGTACATCCACTGATGATCAACGTACCAATAGCGCCTAAGACAATTAGAGACCTCAATTTCATCTTCGCGGCACCTGCTCGTCCAGCAATTGCGCTACAGCATAGCGTGCCTGACTCAAGTAGTTACTAACAAATAGATGCTGCTTGTCCAGAGCCTCAACCATTAATCTCTGAATTGAAAGCTCATAGTCTTTCAATAATGATTCGAGCCGCTTTCCTCTTTCCTCGAGGCGTTGCCACAATATATCCGGGTTAACAGCAGGACCATTCGATTGCGCCGTTTGGTTCCTGCTGTTTCTTAAACCGACATAAGGACGAACCTGTTGCTTCCAGTTTTGGAGTCTTACGGAAAGATCTCGCAGATCACGATATTGTCGAAAGGCTTTCTGAAAGTGTGTCTCTTGCAACAGTTTACCTAATAAGTGGCCTTGGTCGCGTTTTAGCACTGTGGCGAGTCGGTCGGAAATGGCGGCATCACTAAAATCTTCACCTTGAATCAGCGCAGAGGTAATTTCACCATTGCGAATTTTGTGCGTGGTAATCTGAATGTTATCTTTGAGCATCTGGTAAATGGCGATGGCGTTCTCATAGTTATTTAGCGCATCCTGTTGAGCGCCGATTTTCTGTAACGCAAACGCAGAGGCTAAAACACCCTCTTGCACTGTAGTCTCGTGTACGGCGCCACGGGCAAGTTGCAGCCAAGGCGTGAGTGCATGTTCGTAGTCTTTTTGCTGTGAGTATGCCCAACCCAATCCCAGCATGGCTTTATGTGAGTATGGTCCATCGAGTTTTACACGTTGAAAATAGTTCACTGCCTGCTCAGGTTGATTCACTTTTAAAAAGTGAAATCCCAACGCGGTATTTGCCTTATCCGCGAGCGCTCGCATCTCCAGGCTCTTACTCTCATCTTCGCCAACTTCATTCAGGAAACTGATACCGTGTTGCAAGTCGCCAGCTTTGATTAGAGAGGCACCATGATTATAGGCCGCGTATTGATACCAGTACGGGTAGTTCTTTAGTTTCTTTAACGCATCTTCACTTTGTGTTGATCTGCCTAATTGCGCCATCAAAAAGAAATTCAGATATAGCGACTGTGATACAAGAAACTCCGGCAGTTCTCCATCCGTTTTCGATAACAACGACAAAGCACGTTCCGCTTGTCCATCTTCATAGTACTGGCGAGCAAGATAGAATCGAGCCGAATTAAGTCTGACTCTATTTTTCGCGCTTTTGGTTACCTGAGTCAGCATAGCTTCGGCATCATTTTTCAGACCGTAGCCCGAGTAAAGCAGACCCAGCAACAAGTCAAAGTCACGTTTATCCGTCGCAAGGCGCTGCATCTCCTGCTCAGCTAGCCCTCTGGTTATCGCGGTAAAATAGTCCCTCGAGTAATAGTGAAAATACACATCACGATAACGAAGCTCGTATTCCTGAGCTGTAGTGGCAGCTATCGCCTGTTCTGAAACACTCAGGACCAAAGCAAATACAGACAGCAGAACTTTACGCTTCACTATTACCATTGCTTTACCAACATTTCCGGCTGCAATCTCGATTCTTTATCTCGCAAACGTAGCTCCAAGAATACGGGGGGCGCACCTTTCATAAATTTATACCGCAAAGCTTTCTTGTAAGGTTGATTGCGTGGACCGACACCTTCTATAAAGGCTGTCATCCGGTGTTCTCCCTGAGCAAAATTTCCGATATAAACACGGTTAGCTGCTCCCTTCTCCAATCCGTCAGTTTCGTGATCGTGATAGTCTCTCTGCGCTACAGTTTCATTGTCGATCACTATCTTGAGCGAATGTAGGCGGAAAAATTCGCCAACGTCAACGGTTAGAAATACAGACACCCGTTGTTCGTCAGGAAACGTATTCTGGCGTTCAAATATATGCATGTCTTTTCCGATATCAATAAACTCACGTTTGATTTCGATCGCCCTGTCATCAAGAAACTGCAATTCAATATCAGCGCTCTCTGCGTACGCAAAGCCCGAAACAAGCATATGCAAGACAATTAATACAATTCTTTTCATTACAAAATACATTCGCTTAAGACCTAGAAAAACACATTCACGCCTAATGTGGATTCAAAGTTATGGCTGGTTTTATTAAAACCAAACACATCCGATTCATATTCACTTCCGAGTACTTCAGCGCGCAGAGAGAGCCAGTCCACTGGCATCACTCGAACACCCATACCCAGGGAGATTGTAAAAAAGTTTTTATTACCAAACCGCAGGTCACCTGCTCCAGCGAGCATGTAAACCGATGTACTCAAAGTCCATGCCTTTCCAAGATACAGCTCACCCGGCAGGACATTCCAGCCCAGCAACACATTGTAGTATTGAAGTTCCCGCGTACTCTTGTTTCCAAACAAAGGCAGACCCAGGCGGCGAAAAACATTATCGTTAACTTGAGACAGCCCGCCATTTAGCTCGAGAAATATCGATCGTGTTGCGTGTATCGAAACTTTCGCTCCATAGGAAAAATGCGAACCAAAATCCTCTACACTCAGCGTACCTGCGTTTAGCCCTAATTCGACGAATTCTGTATCAATGCTGGGCACTTTTACGTCACGTCTCTGCACATCCGGCTCTATGTCAGGCAAACTACCTGACAACTCGAATAGTGCTTCTCGTTCCTCTTGCGCCGCAGCGACCGGAACGATTAGTAACATCAGAACCACAATTATCAGTCTGGACAATATAACCACCACTACATCTAAAAGGCGTTTTCCCACTCAATGCGAACACCGAAGTGCTGGCTAGGTGTCTTACTCTGGATTGTACTGCCACCAACAAGCACATTGAAAAATAACGCGGACGAAGAATAGTATCTTACGCCTACAGCGTAGCTCGCGATCTGAGCACGAGCCGCTCTGGCACCGACCACACTTCTTTCAGGAACATTGTCCATGACGCCGAAACCGGCAACGATCAGCGGATTGAAACGAGCGTATTCAAACATCTGAATATCTATGCGAGGCTGCAATACATTACTGACTGACATCCCGCTGATAATTCTCGCAACGTGCACTCCGAAGCCAACACGTGACGAAAACCGATAACCCGCCCCGATACCATAAACCCCGCTGCCATCCAGCCAACCAAATCCTGCAATGATTTTCTTTTGTCCCAGCGGCGCATTTAGCAAATTGACAGGGCGGCGATAAACGGCACTGAGCACGTCTTCTACTTGCAACCAGCCTTGGACATCGTCATTTAGTCTCACCAACATCCACTCATTTTGTTGCCGGATCAGAGTAACTGTTTCACCTTTTTCAACAACGTAGAATATTGGATACGCTTCACCAGGGCCTTTACGCATTTCAACGAACTCAGCGCCGATCGTAATACTCTCCTGGGCGTCGCTGGCCGTGCCCCACATTGCAATGGCGAAAAACAGGCTAAGGATTATTGCTGGGCGATAATGCATAGGGCACACTCAACTGCAAGGTCGTACCATTTGCCTGTTGGCCTGTGGCAATCCAATCAACCAGAATATTGTAAAAACTATCCCCTTCGTTCACGTAAGGAAAGCCGGAAGGATTTAACGGATGGAGTTCTGACAACATGGGTACAGCAATTATCGGATTATTCGGTGGATTCGTTACGTCATTTACATATGATGCAACCATATTGAAATCGGCGTTGACCTCCCCGATCAAATCAAAACGCGATTCCGGTGCTGACGCATGTGATCCATTGGGTTCTCCAGAAGCAAGATATGGCGAATGGCAACGTATACAACGAGCCTCAAACGCTTGCTTTACAGTTTGCCCAAACATCACAAAATCTAGCGTGGGAAGCGCGCTACGGATATTCCCGTTTTCATCAAATGGCGAATTTACAAATTGCGCACCCATGTCCACCCATTCGCTTAGGAGACGTTTTTCAACCGCTGTCATCATTCCACTGTGGTCGAGTCCGTGGTCCGGCAAGCCACGATCAGCAAACAGTTCCTGATTAAATATTTTTTCGATCAAATAACTTCCGCGGGCATATCCAGGCGTAACAAGAGGCAGTTGTCTATGAGGAATTCGCACGCCCTCAACGTCTTTAAACATCGGATATCCATCGGTATCGTACATGACTTCGCCCATTAACAGCTTTTCATAGGAAAAACTACGACCGGACGTCGAATCACCGTTACCGAGAGTAAGACCACTGGGATTATTTTCGCTAAAGTCACCATTGTGACAAAAACTACACGTCGCGTTTTGCCCATCGCTTCCCGTTCTTTCACGGGTGAACAGCGGGGCTATATGTTCTTTGAAGTTAATCACGCCATTTGTAGGCGCCGGGGTTAATAGCTGAGCATAACTAAGATCAACTATCTGATCACGAGGTCGTACGCCATCATCTGTCCAAACGTCGGAAAAAATCATTTCCTGGCGAAGTTCGACACTGGCAGGATCAAGACGTGCGCGTGTTTCCGCCATTGATTCCCCTTGAATAGCAGCACCAATAATCTGCGAACCATTTACGTCGCGCAAACTCGTGTTTCTATGACTACCAGCAACAGGAGACTGGTTAATCGACGTGTTATCTCGCGGAGAGTGACAACCTTTACATTGCAGCGTTTCTCCGGGCAGAACATGCAACCAACTGCTCTGCGCTTGAAATGCTCGGCCATACCTGTCGACCACCTGCAACGTAAAGGACCGGTTGGCAGGAACCTTCACTTGCACCGATCCATCGGGTTCGATAGGCGCATAACCGCTAATACGGCGCATACCATAACCAGTTTCGCCTATCGCGGTTCTTGAAATTCCAGGGGGTGTAAACTGTGATTCAATCACGCGCAAGAACCACGCGGGTCTTTGCGCGGCTGTAGTCACTGCAGGATCTTTAAGTTTTGCCAGATCAGGTATTTTTTCTCGATTGTCTTCCAGCGGGTTGAATGGCGAAGTCAATGGTATCGGGCTTAATGCGCGCTCTTCATGACTCAATGCTTCAGTGCCCATGTAGCCCAGACGGTCTGTGTCGTAGACACTGCGAATATTGATCAATCCTTCGTCTTTTTCTGGGGAAAACAAACCAGGATTTGTTTGCCCGCCCGCAATACTGGTTTGCGGTTTACTACGCACACTCAAAGCGATTGGTTCCAGGATTATTGACTCCGAACTCGCCTGCACCAACGGCAACAAACTTTTGTCCTGAATATTGAGCATATACAAGCCATATTTTGGTGCCACTTCCTGCTTTTTGATTTCAAACTGATCGTTCTCGTTCAAATTGATGTCGACACTTTCCGAGTAAAAACTGTAACTGACCAAAACGTTATTCTTTCCGTCTCGAATAGGAAACGGCGTACTGTAGCGCCCATATCGGGAGACACGATCATCTATTGGTACACGATGTATGGTAGCGCTCGTCTGTCCGGACTGACTTCGTAACTGTTCATTCAAACCAGGTGCGGGGCTATCTTCTTCAGAAAAATTTTTAACATCGAGCAGCATAATCGCACCGCCTTCCCAGGCGCTCTTAGTCGGCAGAACGGTAGCAATGACACGACCGTCGGCAAGTTGTCTCGCATGCAATATGGCTTCAGACGTTCCATGTGCACCATAAAGAGACGCAAGACCACCGCCGTCTGGATGAATGGTAAACAAACTGTAGCGACTATTGTTTGTGGACTCGTCCCAACGGCTAAACATAATGCGACCGTCATCCATCACCACCGGATTTCGTTCATGACTTTGGCTGAAAGACAGCTGCTCGATTCGAGTACCATCACGATTCATCACATGTAATACGACAGCAGGCAAACTGCCATTGTCCTCTACATAGCGATAACCAAGTTTGTCCTGACTCGCTTGCTGGCGATTGGAGATAAAAGCGATACGACCATCCGGCAAAAACACGGGATCGAGGTCATCACCCATATTTCGCACGGTAAAATCACTGATTACCGGATTGAGCTGTTCTGTATTCAGATCATAAGTCCAGATATTCCAGGTATCGTCGTTGGCGCACTCTTGCGCCGCTTGCGAAGAACAGCGCATGGAAAAAACTATCGTTCTTCCATCATAAGAAGGCTCTGGACCGGAAACATCACCAACGCCTTTTGTTAGCAGGCCGGTGATATTTTTTTCTTTACCGCCAATGATCGCCAGGTCACGTAGAAATAGATCACTTCCGGGATGATATTGAACCGGATTGTTGAGACTGGCGACACTGCCTGCGTTTTGTTGGTAGGGACGCTTTATATAGGCAATAGGACGGCTTTCGTCGACCAGAACAGGTTCTTCGCCGCCGAAATAACGACAACCTGTCGCTGGTATCGAGAGCAGTATGCAAAATGCAACCACGAACGCGGCACGCATCCGACCTCCTTCCCATCACATCCAGACAGTCTTCCTGTGCCTGGAATCCCACATTCAGGTATTTTGGTTCTATTGATTTTGTCTTGTAATGATTACCCAAGTTCCGAGGAAAAACCTAAGTCCCCGCCGATTACGTCGTAACAAGTGAGAATTGCCGCTATCACTCGTCAAATGACGTAATCAGAGAATTCCTAAACAAGACGGCCATAAAAGAGTACAGCCTATATTGAGTAGCTTAGCTTGGGATTAATTTTTTGAGTCGTAGTTAAAACATGAACTTAACGCCGAGCCGGAATGCACTGTCGAAATACTCTTTGCCAGCGCCATTTTTCAGCTCTACGCCGTATTGGCGATAGCTAACGTAGACATCCGCTTGATCTTGCAAGATCTTGTAGCCGATTAATCCAGCCACTTCCCATAACCAATCAGCATCAAGCCCCGTTACAACAGGGGGTGCACCGTAGGCGTCCATACCGACGAAAACACGATTTGCCGCTGGCAGGGTGTAATTGAGATTAAAACCCAGTCCAAGAGCAGCGGCGCTTACGCCAGGTTTAAATCCCAGGTAAATCTTACTTCCCAGCCCTAGCACCAGACCTGGCGCCCGGGTTCCGAGTTCGTCAATGACGTGAAACGATCCTTCAATGAGATAAGAACGGCTGTCGTTAAAAAGCAACCCCATACCCGCTTCACTACGACCAAAACTCTGACCACCAACCCACAAGTTGAATTTCATCAAGGCACTATGGTCACTCAAACTGATAAGCGCATTCGCTGCGTGAGCAGTTCCGCCCCACCCAGATATCGCCAACAACAAAAGAAGTACTGACTTTTTCATTCATCGACTCCGTAAAATTTTGCCTAATTTAACATATTGGCAAAAATAGAAAAATTACTTAGACAACAACTTTCTGCAGGCATAAAAAAACCCGCCTGTCAGCGGGTTTCTCAAAAGGCGAAAAACACACCTTATTTAATTTTAGCTTCTTTATATGTCACGTGCTTACGAACAACGGGATCAAACTTCTTGATCTCCATTTTTTCAGGCATCGTGCGCTTGTTCTTGGTCGTTGTGTAGAAATGACCAGTCCCAGCTGAAGAAACCAAACGGATTTTCTCACGCATGTTGAACTCCTAAACCTTTATACCGTTTCGCCACGCTTGCGCATATCAGTCAGAACCTGCTCGATTCCAACCTTATCGATAACGCGCATACCCTTGGTGCTGACACGCAGTCTTACCCAGCGGCTTTCACTCTGTACCCAAAAACGACGGTCCTGCAGATTGGGCAGAAAACGACGCTTGGTCTTGTTATTCGCGTGAGATACGTTGTTACCCGTCATCGGGCGCTTTCCTGTAACCTGACAAACTTTAGACATCGCTCTATTCTCCTAAAACCCTGCAACGCCTCGTTCTTCCGGGCGAAGGGGCGCATTTTATACCAGAAATCCTCGAACGATTCAAACCCCATACCGCAAATACTTGAGCTATCCATCAGTATCCCGCTGATCGACGTGTACCATGACCTTGGAACGCAGGAACCACCAGGTCAGAATAGCCCCTCCCGCGAGATAGCGACGGGTTTCCACCAGGGGGCTATCGGCAAAGGTAGCGCCTTCCATAAAATCGTAACGGACATAAAGCGTTAACTCGAAATTTCCGACTTGTTTGTACATCGCCAGGGAGTTCCACCAGCCGCCATACCCGCCAGAAGCCTGGTAAACATCAGGCACGCCGTAGTAAAAATTCTGAAACGACTGGTTGCTATAGCGGAACCCACTGGCCGCGCCAACCCGGAAACGCCCACCATCCCAATGTTGGTATAAATAGTAGAGATAAGGCGAGGCCAACCAGCCCTGGTAGTAAACCCCGCTAAAATCCGCGGCTACCCCAAAACGAAGGGGAAGCTTCAAATCCAGATTATGTTTTCCTTTGCGCGTTAACCGAATAGACAGCTTCGGCCCAAACTCCAGAGAAGGCGGCAATCCGTCCAAGTCCTTACGCGCCCCTGTCGATTCCTTAGGCACAGGCAGCCCCCAACCCAGACTCATCGACAGGGTCATACGATCACTGAGATGAAACCAGCGTCTGGCACTATCGCGAGAGTCCACCGAATATTTATCGCCTCGGACCCGCAATATCGGATAGGGCAAAAACAGATTACGCGATTTGGCCGCACCGCGGTAATACGGGAGATGCACGCCAAACAATCCGCCGCCAATCTCCCAACGGGGCAAGGTTTGCGCCGCAGTAGAGGCGCTGGCCAGCAGTAGTATTCCTATCAGGCTAAATCTGACCGTGCTCCGCAAAGGAATGAACAATCCCGTCTCCCACAATAAAGTGATCCAATACCCGGATATCGACCAGGGCGAGACCATCCTTCAGGCGCTGGGTCAGCGACAGATCCGAACGACTCGGCTCGGCAATCCCCGATGGATGATTGTGCGCAAAAATAATCGCTGCGGCATTATAGTGCAATGCACGCTTGACCACCTCCCGCGGATGGACACTGGCGCCATCTATGGTCCCGCGGAACATCTCCTCGAAACGGATCACCCGGTGTCGATTATCCAGAAATAGACACACAAATACTTCATGGGGAATATCCCGTAGTTGAGCCAGCAGATAGCGTTTGACACTTTCCGGGTTACTAAACGCATCCCCTCGATCGAGCGCTTCCAGAAGATGTCGCCTCCCCATCTCCAGCACCGCCTGCAACTGCGCGTATTTGGCTAGGCCCAAACCTCTCGCAGCACAAAAATCCTGCTCTCCCGCCGCCATCAGGTTTCTCAGACCGCCAAAATGCTGCAATAACTCTCTGGCAAGATCGACCGCCGTCTTACCTGCAATACCGGTTCGAAGAAAAATCGCCAGAAGTTCGGCGTCAGACAGGGCATGCGGCCCCTTTTTGACAAGCTTTTCCCGTGGCCGCTCATCGGCAGGCCAGTCCATAATAGGCATATCACCGCTCCTTTCTCATTCTTGTAATGCGGAATCTTTGTTGAAAACGGCGAGTACGGTAAACTTCAACGCTTATGAATGAATTAACGCAAAAAAAGGTCTTACTCGGCATCACCGGCGGCATTGCAGCATATAAAACTGCAGAGCTGGTGCGTCTATTGGTGAAGGCAGGTGCGCAAGTCAAAGTCGTGATGACACAAGGCGCGCAGCAATTCGTCACCGCGACGACATTCCAGGCGCTATCTGGCTATCCGGTCTACCACGATCACTATCAAAGCCCCGACGATGGCATGGAACATATCAGCCTGGCGCGCTGGGCAGACGTGTTATTGATTGCGCCAGCGAGCACTGACTTCATCGCCAAGATGGCGCATGGCCTGGCCAACGATCTTTTGTCTACCCTATATATGGCCACTCGCGGTATACCCGTCGCTGTTGCACCGGCGATGAATAACGCGATGTGGGCACACCCGGCCAACCAGAACAACATCACCCTGCTACGTGCGCAAGGCGTACATATCTTCGGCCCGGGAAGCGGCGACCAGGCCTGTGGCGAGACCGGCGAAGGGCGCATGTTAGAAGCAGAAGACCTGGCCAATGCCACCGCTGCCTTATTCAGTCCGAAAATACTCCAGGGCAAAACCGTCATGATCACCGCCGGTCCAACCCGCGAGGCCATCGACCCGGTGCGTTACTTGAGCAATCACAGCTCCGGCAAAATGGGCTACGCCCTGGCCCGCGCCGCCCATGACATGGGTGCCAACGTCGTATTAGTCAGTGGACCGGTTTCGCCTATAGTGTTACCCAAAGAAATCCAGACCTATCGCGTAACCAGTGCACAGGAGATGTTTGATACAGTCCGCAGTCATATTTCACGTGTTAACATCTTCATCGGCGCAGCGGCAGTCGCAGACTATCGGCCCAAGACGGTTGCTGACGACAAAATCAAGAAACACGACGCCAGCCTGGAAATCGAACTCGTGCGTAATCCCGATATCCTTGCCCATATTGCCGCGATGAAGCCGCGGCCGTTTTGCGTAGGCTTTGCCGCTGAAACAGAAAACCTGGACACCAATGCCCAGGAAAAACTGGTGCGCAAAGATCTGGATATGATCGCCGCCAATTGGGTGGGCGATAAAGCGGCGCAGAACAATACGGGATTTGATTCAGACGAAAATGCATTACACGTCTACACCCGGGAAAACGACACGTTGTTGCGCAAATCGAGCAAGCAACGACTAGCCAGACAATTACTCGAACTCATCGCAGAAAGGTACCATGAAACAGATACAGCTTAAGATCGTCGATCCACGCATCGGCACTGAATTCCCTTTACCGGCATACGCGACTCCCGGTTCAGCAGGCATGGACTTACGCGCCTGTCTCGATGTTCCATTGGAAATTCAGCCGGGCGAAACGCATTTAATCCCCACGGGCATTGCCATCCATATTGAAGACCCGAAGCTAGCGGCGGTGATTCTGCCACGCTCTGGTCTAGGCCATAAGCACGGCATCGTGTTGGGCAATCTGGTCGGATTGATCGACTCGGATTATCAGGGACAGTTGATGGTTTCCTGCTGGAATCGTAACTCCAAGCCTTTCACCGTTGAAGTTGGCGAACGCCTGGCACAGTTGGTATTCGTACCGGTTGTACAAGCATCGTTTGAGATTGTTGATGAGTTTGATGCAAGCCAGCGTGGTGAAGGTGGCTTTGGTCATTCTGGGACGAAGTAGTTTGAAGTAGCAGCATAAAGGTCGGGAGTTTGCTTTTTGAAACTCGCCGTGAACACGTCCGTGTGGGCTCGAAGGCGCCGTCCATGGCGCCTACGGTTTCAAAAAGCAAACTCCCGACCTTTATGCTGCTGCTGTTTTGGATAGCACGAATTTGAATTCAAGCACGAGCTGCATTGGGAGGGGATGGCCTTTTGAAAACCGTAGGCGCCATGGACGGCGCCTTCGAGCGTACAGGGAAGTATTCACAGCGAGTTTTCAAAAGGCCATCCCCTCCCAATGCAGCGGACTAGTTAAGGACACGAACCCATGACGCAAAATTACAATACAGACACCGCCATACCGGATACCATCTTCAAAGCCTATGACATTCGAGGCATAGTCGATGAAACCCTGACTACCGACATTGTGTATATGGTCGGTAAAGCCCTGGGAACGGAAAACCTCGCCGGTGGTGGCAACACCATAAACGTCGCAAGAGACGGCCGCCTCTCCGGACCGAGTCTGCTACAAGCACTCATTGATGGCATACTCTCAACCGGCTGCAACGTCATCAACGTCGGCCGCGTACCCACACCGGTGTTGTACTTCTCCAGTTTCCACCTCGAAACCGGCTCCGGTGTCATGCTCACCGGCAGCCACAATCCGCCAAAGTATAACGGCCTCAAAATGGTATTGAACGGCACCACACTGTCCGGCGGCACCATACAAGAACTCAAACAGCGCATCTTGAAAAAAGATTTTGCCACCGGCCAAGGCGAACTCAAGGAAATCGATGTAACCGAAGATTATTTAAATCGCATCACCAACGACATCAAACTCAAACGCCCACTCAACATCGTCGTTGACTGCGGAAATGGCGTTGCGGGCGAACTCGCACCCAAGCTCTTCAAAGCGCTAGGCTGTGACGTCACCGAAATGTTTTGTGAAATTGATGGTACTTTCCCGAATCACCACCCAGACCCGAGCCAACCAGAAACACTCGAAGACATTATTCACGCCGTCACCACAGAAGGCTACGACGTCGGATTCGCCTTCGACGGCGATGGTGACAGACTAGGCGTTATCTCCCCATCGGGAGAAATCATCTGGCCCGACCGACAAATGATCCTCTATGCCCGCGATATTCTCGAGCGTCTGCCGGGTGCGGAAATTATTTACGACATCAAATGCTCGCGTAACCTCGACCAGGCGATTAGCGAAGCTGGCGGCAAACCGCTGATGTGGATGACGGGACATTCATTCGTCAAAGCCAAGCTCAAAGAAACAGGTGCGCCACTCGCCGGTGAAATGAGCGGACACATCTTCTTCAAAGAACGCTGGTATGGCTTCGATGACGCGCTTTACACCGGTGCAAGACTATTGGAAATTCTATCCAAGGCAACGCAAAGCACCGGCGAGATCTTTGACAACCTGCCAAATTCCATCAATACGCCTGAGCTGCGTCTCGACATGAACGAAGGCGAGCATTTCGATTTCATGAAAAAAGTACAAGCCGTGGCCAGCTTTGACAACGCCAAAGTGACCACTATCGATGGCCTGCGCGTCGATTTCGAAGACGGCTGGGGATTGGCGCGTCCATCGAATACCACGCCCTGCATTGTTATCCGCTTCGAGGGCGATAACGAAACCGCTATCGAACGGATCAAGAACGCATTCCGCGAACTGTTTTTATCTGTCGACAACACCGTGAAATTACCTTTTTAATTGGAGAGCTATACAGAAGTATGAGCAAAGTGACACGCACACCCCACGATATCGCCGAAGTTCTGGTTGAGGCCCTGCCTTATATCCAGCGTTTTCACGGTAAGACCGTTGTTGTTAAATACGGCGGCAATGCCATGGTGGATGAAAATCTTAAATCCAGTTTTGCGCGCGACATTGTCCTTATGAAGCATGTCGGTATTAATCCGGTTGTAGTTCATGGTGGCGGCCCGCAGATTGGCGATTTATTAAAACGTGTGGGCAAGGAAAGTCAGTTTGTTGAAGGCATGCGCGTGACAGACACCGAAACCATGGACATCGTGGAAATGGTACTCGGCGGATTGGTCAATAAAGAGATCGTGAACCTGATTAACCAACACGGTGGCGAAGCGGTAGGCCTTACCGGCAAAGACGGACACACGATTCGCGCGAAGAAGCTCAAGATCACGCGCAACAACCCAGAATTGCAAGCACCCGAAATTATCGACATCGGTCATGTAGGTGAAGCCGAGTCCATCGATCCCTCTTTAGTAAACATGTTAGTTAAAGGGGATTTCATTCCGGTGATCGCGCCCATTGGCGTCGGAGAGGATGGCGCGTCCTATAATATTAATGCAGACCTCGTAGCAGGTAAGTTAGCCTCCACTTTACGCGCAGAAAAGCTTATACTCCTCACCAACACTTCAGGCCTGCTCGACAAAAACGACAAACTTCTTACGGGCCTCTCCACTGAAATGGTGGACGACTTAATCGCAGACGGCACGATCTACGGGGGGATGCTGCCGAAAACGAGAGCCGCACTTGATGCGGTTAAACAGGGAGCAAAGACCGCCCATATTATCGATGGCCGCGTAGAACATGCGGTTTTGTTGGAGATATTTACTGACAGAGGCGTCGGCACACTTATCCAGGGTTAGTGTCTTTGCAATTTCACTATTTATGGACTAGTTTTATTAGAGCATCCGGCCGGGTGTCAGAAATCGGACGTAACTGGCTGATTGGATGCGCTAACTTCAGCTTTTAGGAGCGCTCATCTTGACAACTGCAGTAGCGAAAACCTCACGTCGCCAACAAATCCTCGAAGCGTTGGCGAGAGAACTGGAACTCCACCCTGGAACACCGATTACCACAGCTGGCCTTGCCAAGGCCGTGGGAATTTCGGAGGCTGCGCTTTATCGTCACTTCCCGAGCAAGGCAAAGATGTTCGAAGCCTTGATCGAATTCAGCGAAGACACGATATTTGGTCTGTGCACCCGCATTGCCAATGATGAAAAAGGTGCAGCCAGCCGTTGCGATAAACTCTTGCGGGTATTACTCGGCTTTGCCGACAAAAATCCCGGCATTACACGCATATTGATGGGTGATGCACTCGTCGGTGAGCACGAGCGTTTACGTACACGTGTGGCTCAGTTCTACGAAAGACTGGAGACTCAAATCAAGCAATTCGTACGTGAAGGCGTGATGCATGAAGAATTGGCAGAAGATACGCCGATCAACGCCGTCGCCAACCTGTTGCTGGCTTCTGCAGAAGGTCGAATGAACCAATTTGTGCGTAGCGGATTTACCCGTAGACCTACGGAGATGTGGGACCAACAGTGGCAGACAATCTCTGACGCGCTGTTTGAACTATCGCTGGCGTGATTGCTTCTGGATAACCTTGAAACGCGCGATATCTTTTTGGTAACTGGTAGATAACTGCGTATGCTCCGAGCGCTTGCGCTCCATGTATTCGCGGTTTTTCACAATCAGTTCTTTTACCAGGACGATATCTTTGATCAGCTTTTCATCGACCGGTAACCCAGCCGCCAGAAGTCGACGTTTGCGTTGCTGCATAAATTCCAGATTGTGTTCAAACGCGCGGATATTGTTCTCGGTGCTGTTGATGATCTCACTTAGTTGCATGAGATTATTGTCACGCGCCGACTCGATGTCATGCACGCTCGCGTACGACTGTAATAACCTGACATCGTCAGGCTGCAACTCGTTTTCCGCGAAATCTGGTTGGCTTTTAGGCTGCGGTGGCACTACTTCCAGGGTAACGCCGTTAGCATTAACGATCTTATAACCCTTATGCTTCATTTCAGGCGGAATCTGGTCCTGGATAAGCGTTTTACCTCGTGAATCTTTGAACACGTAGTAAATGTCATTTGATGCGAAAACGCTCGGACTGCTTGCGCCTAGCAGCACTACTAATATAAATACGAATATTCCGTTTTCCTTAATCACGTTCATACCCTGAGAAATACATCTTGCAACTCTTTAGGTGACACAGATATAGTCCCCGCGTCCTCCCCCCAACTATTGCAGACAATCATGGATTGGTGGCAACAAGGTCTATTGTTCTTCATCTCCCTGATCGCCAATATCCTCTCGGCATTCGCCGGTGGTGGCGCAGGTCTGCTGCAATTGCCTGCCCTGATTTTTCTGGGTTTGGCCTTCAGCACCGCACTGGCGACCCACAAGTTAGCCAGCGTCTTTCTAGGTATCGGCGCAACTGTGCGGAATTTGAAGGAAGATGTCGTGGAAAAACAATTTGTTTTTCTCATTCTCGCCAGTGGGCTACCCGGCGTTTTCATAGGCGCCAATATCATATTGAATATAAAGGATAATTATGCCGAAGCCGCCTTAGGTGTTTTAACCCTTAGTTTAGGCCTGTATTCCAGATTCAGACCCGAACTTGGACAAAAACAGCAGCCTATTCACCGAAATCTGCGCGGTTTTAGTATTGGCGCTGGCGTGCTATTTCTAATTGGCGTTCTCAATGGCTCACTTACCTCAGGTACGGGCTTGTTTGTCACCTTGTGGCTGGTACGTTGGTTTGGGCTAGAGTACAAACGCGCAGTCGCCTATACCTTAATCCTGGTCGGCTTGTTCTGGAACGGTACAGGCGCTGCCACACTCGGACTACTTGGCGAGGTCGCCTGGGATTGGCTGCCAGCGCTGATATTAGGCTCAATCATTGGCGGCTATACCGGTGCCCATCTTGCGATTGTAAAAGGCAACCGATTGATAAAAAAAACATACGAAGTCATCACTATCGTTACCGGATTGGCGTTAATTTTCTAGAAAAACAATATTCAGTCCAGTTCGACTTTTGCCGACTATATAAGGAATGGAAACCCTGTACTTCGCTCGAAAGTTCACCCTAACCCCGCGCGTGTTTAAGTTACTCGTGGGCATCTGTTTGTTGTTTTCTGCGAGTTTAAGTCAGGCAAAAGTCGATGTCAGTGGCAGCGAAGTCCCCTTAGTCCCTCAATCACTGCTCATCGAAGACCCGGAAAATACATTAAGCCTCGCCGACGTGGCGCAAAGAGTACCCGAACAAAAACCCCATGGCGCGCGTACCGCGAGTTTTGGATTCACGGATTCCACTCACTGGTTTCTGGTTACTTTAAATAACCCGGAGGCAAACACGCTACAAAGGTTACTGGTCTTTTCCCCAACCTGGCTCGACTCACTGGATATCACATTAATAACGCCCGATGGGCACCAGCGTAATATCCAGGCAGGCGACTATTACCCGTTTTCGAATCGCACTCTCGACCACCGCAACATCAATTTCGAATTAATGCTACCACCTGGTGATAGCCAGCTCATCGTCCATACCAAAACATCAGATCCCTATCTGGTCGACATGACGTTATGGAAACTAGACGCCTTTCTTGAAAACGAAGCAGAAGACATCCTATACATTGGCCTGTTGTACGGCGCTGTCCTGGCTATGCTGCTATACAATTTAACGCTGTATATTTCTGTAAGAGAAAAGGTGTACGCCGCCTATATCGGCTATCTATTTTTCTTTTTAATCATGCATGCGACCTACAACGGTCATCTGTATCCCTTGCTCTGGCCAGATTCGCCAGTTTGGGGAAATTGGGCACATTCCACATTTATTTATCTGTTCGTTATCTCTGGCGTCGTATTCGCAATCAATTTTCTTGAATTACGTCAACGCCAACCTCGCGCATGGCGATGGGCGGTTGGGCTCGCCATCACGCTCAGCGCGTCTTTTTTATTGACCGCGCTTGGTGGTTACAGCCTGCATGTACGGACATCGATACTCTGGGTGGTATTTTATGCGCCATATGTTTTGGTACTCGGTGTTATATCACTCAAAGCCGGAAACCGGGCCGCGCGATTCTTTCTTACCGCCGCCCTCGCCGGGTTTGTGGGCTCGTTTATAACTGCGATTACGGTTAGCGGATTTATCCCTTATTCCTACCTGAGCTACCATGCCGTGGATATCGGTATGTTGATAGACGCTATACTGTTATCCATCGCACTGGCCGATAGATTGCGAATCGCGCGAGACGAAATTGAACGCGCTAAAGCCGAACTACTTACAACTAATCAGCGCTATACCGCAAAACTTGAAGAAACCGTGACTCAACGAACCTCCGAACTGCGTCAAGCCAACCTCGATAAAGATACGTTCTATTCGATCGTCGCACACGATCTTCGCGGACCAATTGGGGGGCTTGATACGCTATTCAATCAACTGGTCAAAAAACCGGGGGATATCGATGATGAAACATTGAAAGAAGCGCGTATGGCCACGCGGAGAACAAAAAATCTTCTCGAAGAATTGCTATCGTGGGCACGTAGCCAGAAAGGCGAAATGACACTCGTGTTTGAATGGGTCGATGTAAAACAAATATTACTACAGATGCAAGACCTTTTCTCTATGCAAGCACAAAACAAGTCCATCACGCTAGATTTGAAAATTGAAGATAGCTGCATGGTTAACGTCGATGCAAGCCTGTTAAATACCATTTTACGCAACCTGGTTGGCAACGCTTTGAAATTCACACCGCCCGGCGGACACATACACGCCTATCTAAGCGAGGAAATCGACACCTACAAGTTTCATATCGTTGATAGTGGTGTCGGCATATCTTCAGAGACACAGGAAAAACTATTTCGACCGGAAGAAAAAGTTTCATCCAAGACAGGTACCGGTGGTGAAGCCGGAACCGGTCTTGGATTAATTCTTTGTGCCGAATTCGTTCATAAACTTGGAGGCGAAATTGGCGCGACAAGTAAACTGGGAGAAGGATCTACCTTCTGGTTTACGCTGCAAAAACCTAAAACCATGCCTGCGCAACAAACTGCCGCTGGACACAGATAAACGCTTTCCATCACCTAAATACTTATGCGTTACTAACTCACGATGTCGTGTGACGCTAGAAACTCATCAGGCACATCGGCCGTTTTTCGGCCTGCAATCGCAAAATAATACAGAGGCTCGCCTTCAATCGACAACCTATGCCTGTATCGTTCGATATGGTAAACATCGAGATATTTTGAAAATATCAACTCTCGCATCATTCTCGAAAATCCCGATTTGACGTTGGCATCGAAGAACGTGTCCTTAATATTAAACGCTATCCAGCCTTGTGCTTTAATAATATTGAACGCCTCGATGAACGCCTTTGTCGGTATATCTCCGAAACCTAAGGCCGCAACGGTGTCCATACAATCACACTGCCAGGAGCTAATATCCGCTTTCTTTTCTTCATCAAGATGAATGAAGTCCTCGACATAATACGCATCATATAATCCAGGTCTATCACGCACAGTGGCCTCATATGCCTCTGAAATGATATCTACACCAATGAGGCGTGACACGCCTTGCTTCTTAAGTGCCTCTCCCATCATTCCATTACCAGCACCAAAGTCCAAAACTCGTAGCTCAGACAAGTTATCTTCGGACTGCTCTAACGATGCCTGGAGTATCGTAGCCACTTTATCAGGCGATGTGCATTTCAGGCGATCATAGAAAATTTGCTCGTACAAACCCTGCACTTGATAAATTTTGTCATAATCATGAAACCGGATCTTACGCTGTTGATCATCTTTCTGAAGATAAAAATATGCCTCATCTTGATTGAGATTAGATGATTCGGGTTTTGGAAATTGTATTCTGTGTCGTCGTAACATAAGACTCCTGATTCCAGTTGAATGGATTAGCGCAGCCAGCTCAACAGAAGTTAAACCGGCCGATAATGATCGGGCGCATTTCTTGAATACGATGATAAAACTGATAAAGAATAACTATGTAGATTTCGTCAGCAGAACCAAAAGTTTCAGATAAAAATAATTATCGGCTGAAAAACGCAAATACTAATATTGCTAGTGAGGCACACATTATAACCTATTCCTGAGATTTCTCATGCCGAGTTGCCCACTTTATGGGGAAGCTTACGGTAATACCCTTTGAGTAGGCAAACAAAATAATCCTTAACAAAATCGCCGGATGGTAAGCAGGACGTCTACCGTCATTGTTTTGATAGCGGGGATAAAATATCGACAGATCAAGTTTCTCGTCGAGAAGATGATGCATGGTGAATTCAAACGTCCCTGGCTGTAGTTGATCCTTGAAATTAACTACCACCATCGACGTTTGATCGCAATTTTTACCTATGAATTTCGGCATCAGCATGTTTCCCTATGCGCGCTGCCAGTTTATCAGTTAAAAACACGAGAATGGGGGTTTTCTACAGCCCCAACGTTAAGAGCAGCGGGCGAGTGTAGCGAGGTCCGGCCCCATAGGGGCAAGCTTGATCTTTTTGTTATACGTTTTACGCAACTAGCTTCTTCACATTGAGGTTCTTGCGTTCTTTTTCCGCAAACCAGAGATCATATTGAATTTGCTGATTGAGCCAACTTTCTGCCGTTGTATCAAACGCGATAGATAATCGAACAGCCATTTCGGGGCTTATGCCCGCTCTTCCATTCAGAATATTGGAAAGCGTTTTACGGCTCACCCCCAAAGCTTCTGCAGCCTCGGTTACAGACAAGCCAAGTGGCTCAATACACAGCTCTCTAATTACTTCGCCAGGATGTGGCGGATTATGCATTTGCATAGCGTCTATTTCCTAATGATAATCTTCGTAGTCAACAACATAGGCATCCTCACCTCGAAATTCAAAAGTAACTCGCCAGTTTCCGTCAACACGAACTGACCAAATACCTTTCCTATTTCCTGTTAGTTCATGCAATCTAAGTCCAGGCAAATCCATATCTTTTGCACCGGTCGCTGCGTGAAGTCTACCTAGAATGATTCTTAGTCGGGGCGCGTGTTTAGCCTGCACACCAGCTTTCGTTCCTTTTAAAAAGAACTTCTCCAGGCCCTTGTGCATAAATTCCTTTATCATACGCCGAGCAGTGTAACCTGTTACGTTACAGGTGTCAATCTACGGAGTGGAGGGACGTATAACGTTCAGAGCAGTGAGCGGAGGGAGGTCCGGCCCTGAAAGGGGCTTCACTGACTTGTATTGTTATGTGCGATTTTGCCATGTTGATGGCCTTTGTCGATTGTGAAGTACGGCTATTACACTTATTGATGTTTCTTTTTCTATGAAATAGACTGCGTAAGGAAAGCGCTTTATGAACGTACGGCGGATAGGGCGAAGAACTTCAGGAAATTGCCTTGGGTTCCTCCCTATTCTTGCAAGTCCCTCTTCTATGCAAAGTAAAAAATGGCTACCGAGTCCTTCTCGTTTTACTCGTACCATGAATAAGATTCCGATATTTCTGATTCTGCTTCTTCTCGAATTTCGAGTTGTTTCATTTAGAATCCATTATTCTTTTCTTCACTTCATCCCATGAAGAACCGCTGTTTGGGTTTAACTCGTAGGCTTTTAGCCGTTCTTCGAGTATTTTTCTATGTTCATCTGATAACGGAATTGACGATTCATCTTCAAGCGCACTATCCCAAAGCTCTTCGGCTAGAAGCATCTTTTCAGCAGCGCTAAGATTCTGAAATTTAGACATAATTCAGCTCCAAAGAGTATTTATAGACCTTATTCTAGCCGAAATCTCGGGAGGCGCCTACTAGGTCTAATTTGGCACTAAATCAAGCACATAACATTAAAGCTGTGCGGCGCAAACGAAACGCAGCGTAGTTTGCGTCCAAACGATCGACTTGTTATGCATTTATGTTTATCTCGTAATTTGCCCTTCCGGCCTCACCAGATTTAAATGAGCCAGATCCTTCAATATTGGTAAGCTCTCCAGTTCCTGAGCCTGGAACTACTACAAAGCTACTGCTAGCTACACCATTCTCAAATTTTCCATTGTGTTGAAGTGTGAAGCTTCCTGATTTTCCATTGACTGTACCAGCAACAACCTCAAAACCAACAAATAGTGCTTGAGCTTCTGACTGATATGACATCAAGTATTGAGTTTCGCTAGAGCCTTCAATGGCTCCTGTATATGTTTGGGTAATTTTTGCATGACTTTTCTTGGTTCCACCTTCCCCCTCATTATATGGAGTTTCGTTCCATCCTGTGATCTGAAAAGTTCCTTCCATTTTTATCCTCCTCTAATTGATGGGTGAATGCATAACGCTGTGAGCAGCATCCGAGCGGAGCGTGGTCCGGCCCCGAAGGGGCTTTACTGGCTTGCATTGTTATGCGGCTGACTCTTGTTCGATATCCCAACCAGGAAATACAAGTACCGCTGGATGGCAAGCCAACGCTCTAGCGAGTACTTTTGCGCGCTCAACACCAAGCTGTACTCGATCGTTTTCTATCGCCGAAATAGTGGACTGGGGAATTCCTGTTAGCTCCGCGAGATCATTTTGGCTCATCTCCTGAAACTCGCGCATTATTCTTACCGATTCACCAACAGTAACTGTAATCCGCTTTTTAGACTTGATGTAATCTTTCATATTTTTTTCCTCTGATAGTCGTGAGGAGTTACTTTTACTACCTTAACTAGTATTTCTTCTTTTTCCACTTTATAGATAACTCTGTACTGCAAATTGAGCCTAGATGAGCGGTATCCCTTCCATTCTCCCTTTAAAGCTTCGTCACGTAACCCCTTGATTTTGAGAAGTCCTTCAGGGCCAGACATCGATACAATGTCCTTCCACTTCTCGTAACGCTTTATGACATCTTTTGGCACGCCAGAAAGCTGCTTCGTAAGTGCCTTATGTTCATATATTGACCACATACCGAATTATAGATATATCATATATGGTATGTCTATTAGCGGACGCATAACGTGATAGCTAAGGGGCCGAGCGGTGTCCGCGAGGTCCCGTGCGAAGCATATACTTGAGCGCCATGTTAGGTGTCATTACTACTTTTCCTAAAATACATAGCACCAAGATCGTTAATTCTATGCCCGATAATTTTCTTTCTGGGCTTGTCTACTAAAACAATTAAATATTTATCATCTTCTGGGACAGCAATACCAATATGTTGATATTGGCCATCTGCACTTTCATAAATATGATTTACTTTCCAGTCCCAAGCAGAGCAATTGTGATATTCGGCCTCAATTATGGGATCGGCATAGCCCCATAGATCAACAATCTCATCAGCTGTTTCAGTGATGTTTTTCATGGGAGGAGTGAATGTTATTTCGTACTCTTCCTTTGTTAATTCACGTATTTCCAATTTACACCTAACGCCAAGGTGAACAGCCGAGCAAAGCGAGGTCTGAGCCGATAGGCGAATTCAACCTTTTTGTTATTCGTCCAAGGCTAGAACCTGACACGATACCCCACCATCATATGTTCATATTGATAAACTATCCCATAGCCAACGGCACCACCAACTAGAGAACCAAATACAATAGCGGGTACATTAAAGAGGCTACAGTTTCTGCTACTAAATGGACTAAATGCATCGGTGCAAAATGTAAAGATTGCTGCTGCTAACGCTCCAATACTCGCCCCCATTCCAGTCGCAGTTCCCCGATCTACTAACTTCGCCTGCGACTGAATCAATATCTGCGGTATTCGATCTCTCTTAACGATTGGAATTAAGTTGATTGAGTTCCCTAGATCTCGATTTTCTTCGATGTTTAGCGCAAAATGATGCGGGTCGGCAGCATTACTGGCGAAACTATAAGAATGTTGGAATAGCACACTTACGATGAATACTTTTATTACAATATTGACATTTTTCATATATGCATCAACTCAAGTAGTGCGAATAACGCTCAGAGCAGCGGCCGAGCGGAGCGAGGTCCGGCCCCGCAGGGGCAAGCTGGCTCTGCTTGTTATGCGCTACTTTGGATGGCATTTCACTCCTTTTTTACCATAGTGCTTTTCGCCATACCAAGTTTCCCAGTCATAGCCTAGAACTATAGATGTTTTGAAATCCTGTCGTCCTTCAGTTACTTTTCCGCTACAGTAGTAGTTTCGCGCTCGAACATAATACGCTTGAGCCTTGTTTTCTTGAAATCTACTAATATACCTGCTGCAAACATCTACACCCAACTCATACTCTTCAACATACTCAAGAGTCGTACAGTAGCTCATTAGATAACCAGGCTCTTTAGATTTTTCCACTAGGTCAAGAGACTCCTCAATTAAACCAACAGCCTTTTTCCATTTTCCGGAATTCGATAGCGTTTGCACGACATAAAAATATGCCAATGCTTCTGCTTGGTCTTGCTTTTTTAAACGATTAAGAACTACTACGGCTGCCTCATCTAAAGAAAATGCATTACTAAACTCTAGAATTCCAATAAGAGTTTCTTCTTTTAATTTACAATCGCCAGGCTCAACAAGGCGAACAATGGGGTCTATGACCTTTAAAGCAAAATCTCGATCGGCGTATCTATATATATCTTCTCCCTTAATCATAGCTCTGAGCATTACCACCAAATTATCTTCACCTTCGCTACAAGAGTCCTCCGCGAATAGCACTTCTCCATATGCAATACTAAGAGCGACTAAAATGAGACAAAGTAATTTCATAGTTCTATAGGCGCATAACGCTTGTAGCACAGGCAAAGTTGAAGCGTAGCGAAAACTTTGTCCTTGTGGCTACACTTGTTATGTTCTTCCTGTTTTAACTAACGTATAACATTTATCTTTGGCCGACGGCACCCTAACCAAATATACAAACCGATACCACATCGCAATTTTGCTGAGAATCAATTTATGTATTAGCTCATTTGCGCAAAATGCATGCTTTGATACCAATTTCATGTCATTAGATATGTTACGTATTTTTCCGTTAAATACATCGATGCTCACAGGCAACTTATCAGTGGAGTCCAATACATTTAGATATTCTTTAATTTCATCTATTCTTTCACACAATATCGGGTATATTTTATCGATCATGCTAAGGTGAGTAGCTAACGAGATATTCACAGGCAAAATTCTAGACATAGACATTGTGTACATTGGCGAAAGTTTTGGTTTTTGTTTTACTAGCAAAGTAGCATACAACAAATCCCATTTTGCTTTTGGGACGCGCTTACTTGCCGCAATTTCTGCTATGCGTGACCTAGCTGCAAATATATGCAGCAAATCTGGAACAATCACCATAGCAGAAACTATTTCGTCTCGGTTCTTTGCATTCCATGCCACGTACATGGCAACTAAAAGCGCAAATACACCGCCAAGAAAAGATCCGGCCAGAGTCTGCCACTTATCCATAAAATTTACTAGATCATTCATTGCAAGTTATTACCAAGTGAACATAACGCCAAGCCAAGAGGCGCTGAGCGCAGCGAAGCGTCCGAGGGAGCGTAGCGACCTTGGGCGACTGGTTATAAGCCTTGTTTGTTGTGCCACTCATGACTACAACCACCTTTACATTCCATTTCTCTTCTTCGATTATCCGCCGCAGCGAAGATGGCTACAAAAAGCTGAAAGGCTCGATATTGATCTAAACCTGTCATACTCAGTACTTTTTGCCTAGCCTCATTAAACGGTTTCGACCTAATGAGAACGCAGGGAGAATATGTTTCCTTCAGCCCTGAATTTTGCATACCCAGATCGATATCTTCAACCGTTGGATGCGATTGAAAGATACACATATCTAGGGAACGCATAATATCCATCTTTTGATTTTCGTCAGAATCTTCAAACCATTTCAGCCCATCATCAACAGATATGAGATTCTGCGCAATCTTGTTAATAGTTAGTTCTCGATCATTCATTCTTGTGCTTATAACGCTCGCTTTTGCGGCGGGTTTGAAGCGCAGCGGAAAACCTGTCCGCCAAGAAGCGCTTGTTAAGTTTTATTTGGCACCCCAAAATATCGCGGCACTCTTGTTTTATAACTTAGATACTCCTCA
>JAOUMY010000018.1 GCA_029881255.1 Gammaproteobacteria bacterium
ATGACCTGGGTGGTAACGGCCTGATCGAAGGCACGTATAATGTAACGCTGTGTATACCCGGCTCCGATTGTTCCGCGGGCTTTATGGTCAACCTCAGCGGCAGCTTTAGCGTTACCCACGATGCTGACTTGCATTACGCTTCTGAAGGTGCTGCATACGTACCGATATCTTTGTCTGGCTTCCCATATGATTCCAGATTGCAAACTCCACCAGTCCTTCATCAGGCGAACGCTGGCACGCCCAGTTACTATCACATACTGCATCAGCAAAACACGGAATATGTTATCGGTATAACCGACATTAACACCGCTGCCAAGCTGGATGTGCACTTTCAAGTAGACTTTCTCGATGCACCACTGTGTTCAACAGACGGAGTCGCGCCCACGCAATATTGCGCAATGACCTTAGACATTGCAGAGTGGGAGTTCTACTACAAAGTAAACTACTCTGGCGCGGGGGATGAAGGCGTTACATACAATATGACGGTGGAAACCGATTGGATAAGTCTGGACATCAATGCCGGTGGTGAAATCAAATCAAGTGAAAACCTGGTCGACAATACCCTGGCCTCACTCAATGGTGAAACGACCGTCAAGGCTTTCTGGGATACCCTGGCCGCGCCTCAACGAACCGAGGTGCATCTGTTTGGCAACTACAATACAGCCGTCCCACAGTTTGACCAGGAACTCACTTTGTATTTTGACGCGAACACAACGGGAAGCTATACGCTCGCCGGGCTAAATGCAGACGCCGTCTATTACGATGGTGTAAATACCTGGGATACGATTGCCAATCCAGGTGCGAGTGTGACGATAAACGTAGACCAATACGGCGCATCAGTGGCCTATAGTCCAATAGTCGGAAACTACTCTGTACGTTTGTGTCTACAAGGTGCGCCGGATTGTACAACACCGGGATATTATATCGACATCGCAGGAAAGTTTGCGATAACGCGGGCGCCGGATGCACTGTGACAAATTGCTGTTTCGATATGCGACAGAATTCCTGTCGCATATCGATATGGCAAATATTTAGTAACGTTTAATTAATCCGATATACAACAAATCTTCGCCCTTCCATTCCTCATCGGCAGCTTGATAGATGGCCTTATTGGTAAATACCGCATAGAGCTTAGCTTCCTTGCCCATACCTAATTCAAGACCAGCACCGTATTGGCGTTCGAAGTTTTCGCCATCCTGCCATTTGTGTCCATAGAAGCCACTTACAAACGCAAAATGGTTAATCTCAAGCGATCTCCCGGATACAAAAACGGCATCAATCTTGGCATTGTTTAAACGCTCATAGACGGCGCTTAAGGCGAGGCTGCCCTCGCCCAGATCCGGGCTAATCAAAGCCTGTATCGATGACTCATCATCCAGTCCATCACCAAGCTGACTAAATTTTGCAACTGCTAGACCCGCAGAAATTGCCGAGATACTACTACGTACGCTGGCGCTGACTATTGAACCCTTGAAACCTAAGTCATAAACACCATTCTTGACATTGCCAACTGTAGTGCCGAAATCAAGCTGGATGTTGGAAGCAACCGTCTTTTTCACACGCAGACTATTTCCCTGTCTTTGATTTGCAGCAGAGCTTAAGACATTTCGATAATCAACAAATGAATTTTCAAATATATTCGCTTTACCCGTCAGTGCTGAATGGGGCATCAACATTCTCCCTGCCAATACCTCCCAGCCTGACAATTTCAAACCGATATATTGATCTCTCTTGGCAATTTGTACATTAAAGACATCTTTTCCCAAATCAACATTGCCGTCCATTTGCCATTCGATACGCCAAAAATATCTATCCTTGCTGCCATCAACACCAATAAGCGATGAACGACTATACAACCCGGCGTTGTCCTTGCCGTCTTTTTCATCCAGATCCCAATTGTATTCAAAATGGAATTTCGTATAGGCAACCGAATCCGCCATCGCTGTGCTAACGCTAAACAGGAAAACAATCAGTACCAGATACATTTTAGAATTCTTCATCATCATAGCGCCCAATTAATCATGCCGACCACCTTGAACAGACTATCCATATTGGCAAAGCCTGCAATCGAAATAGGACTGTCTTCCGTTGCTCCCGGCTCAGCGCCGAGAAACAACATGTATTTCCAGTTTGCACCTAACCAGAAGTCCAGACCCTTCACATTGATCGGATTGAATTTAACGAACAACTCGAGTTCGTGTGCGTAAAATATGGGAAAAAGCCCGAAGTCCAGTTCCTCGGCTGAGGTCAGCTCGATACGCCAGGTGCCTAAGCGTGGACGATAACCGAAATAGATATTCTCTTTCTCTATTGTGGTTTCCTGTATCACGCCATAGGTATAGACCCTGGCGTCGTAAATATTTCTCTCCTTCGCCGCGCGATCAGCGAGTTCCTCCAGATAAACCTCATTCGCGGCCTGCTGACAGATATCATATTCTTCGTAGGTACCACCGTAGTTATAGACAAACGAACAATCCAGAGGCTCGGGATTCCCACCTACCAGCTGGCTGTAGTTGTACGGCTTTTGATACTTCAGATAGTACAAGCCACAACGACTGTCCTTGCCTTTGAACTGATCGATTTTGATATTAAACAAAGCCGAAACCATGGAATCCACGCAGGGAAAACCGCCGCTATCAAAGGTGAACTTGATCTCTTCAAACTTGGTTTGCAAATGTAGCGTCTCGTTTGCCACCAAATTGCTACTACCGCCGACAAAGGGAAAATAATTCATCGTGGAATTCTGTGGGGTCACCTGGATATTGAACAACTCCTTGGCATAACTGATCTTTAGCGGCGCCTTTTCCATATTGTCGGCGCCGAAGCCCAGCCAGAATTGCAATTTGTTATACGATTGTTCGAGATTCGATTCCTGATCGTCTGCGATCAATTGTTCCTTGTTCCAAACGTCTTTATCACTGACACGAAACGCAGAATCTGATTTGAACCCTTGAGAGGTAATTTTTACCTCGACCGGTACGCCATCGATACCGGTATTCAGATCGAGATAGTGACTCATGAAGCCTTTGGTCTTGTACTCGATATTAGGGATTTCTTCTGGCATCCAGAAGTTATATTCCGACCCATAGCTGAGATCCACGTAATCGATAAACAGCAGCGATTTGCGTTGAATTTCCTCCGCAGAAACGACCGAAAGTGTGGATGAGAAAAGAAGAAGCGCCAGAATGGTTTTCAATATGCTCGATTGCGCTCGAGCGACAGACAAAATACTCGCCAGATAAAATGCCATCAAAACAGATACTCCAAAAATTGACAACTTTAAGAACCCAGGACACCTCCCTGTTTTTTATATATTTATAAACCCCGCCACAGGTCGCAAGACTACACCAAACCAGGCAAAAGAAAAAGAGCGGATTCCCATTCATTTACTCAGTGATTGATGTTCTCTCGACTTAGTCGATGTGAAACGCTGCCGACTCCTGTCATCACAGGTCCATCAGAAGCATATTGCGGGCCGGTTACATTTTAGAAAAAAGTGCTATCGCCCCCACTCGTTTACATCTCGATCAAGATATTGCTTTGACCGTCGGCTTCGTCGTAGACTCGGTCGAATATATCCAGGTAGTCGAGATAGACGTGACGACGATCGAACTCGATTTTTATGCGCTCTTTCTGCGCGTAGTACGCCGCGATAAAAGCCTCCACCAGCGTGTGGCTGCTAGATCCCGAAACCGTGGTATTTTTCATTTCAATTTCCAATAATTCAGTGGCCTTGATGACACGATCATCGGCTTTCGCCAAAAGTTGTTGATAGTCGTCGAGTTTGCTTTTTGTTGTTTTGTATTGAATCGTCTTTTCTAACAAAAGCGATTCTGCCTCAGACTTCCCATACAACAGCGCGGCCTCGCTATGATCGAGCCTATTGTTAGCTGACGCATCCATTAGTGCATAGTCGAACCTAAGTCCAATAAAGCGTGAATCCTGATCGTATGATTCTGCTGGTGAAGACCTCGTATGTAGATTGGCCTGCACTTCTAAAAATACGCCAGGAAGTTTCTCATTCGCTGCTTTTCGGTTTACGAGTTCGGCACTGTCTATGGTCAACTCGGCCTCCTGCATTTCGCGTACATTCCGTAAATCCTCTTCTGAATAGGAAAGTGTCGGTATGTCACCTGTTTTACGGTATTGAGGCGTGATCTCGGAAGTCTCCTCCAGGCCTGTTAAAACCTTTATATGCTTCGCTATAGAATTGTATTCTGTTTGATGTACTCTTTGTTCCTGGGTTAAAAAACTGCTTAGTTCCGCAATTCTCGCCATATCGAGAGGCGTCGTAAACGCAGACGACGTCGACTTCGCAATAGTCTCCAGCAAACTTTGAAATTCCTCAGTATTGTCTCGAAGTCGATAGCGTTGATTCCAGTCGAGGTAGATGCGTATATGTTTCAGCAGGAATTGTTCTATATGTTCCATGCGATCTAAATCATACGTCTGAATACTATTGTTATAGATCCGCAGGTTTCTTCTATCGTTGCTGCCAAACATGTTTCTTACCAGTGGCAATGTTGCGTTAACATCCACGGTATTGCGGTTCATCTGATAATTTTCATAACTTGTCAGTGAAGCATCATACATAGTAGACGTCCCACTTCGCCTTATGTAATTCAATCTTGGCGTTAGAGAAAAACGTAACCCAGTATGAGCCTCAACGGCATTGAATTTCATACCTATGTCTCTGGAAAAAATTGTCTCACGGTCTTCACTGTGCAGAACACCCGTCGACGACGTTCCATATAACGATACCGTCACTCCATATTGCGTCGTGCGTTGGGCAGCATTCAAGACGTTAAGACGAAATCGTTGATTGCGCGATTCAAGATGAGGGTGCTCGTCAACAAGTGTTTCGAGGAATCCTCTTACCGTTAAAACATCCGCTTGGGAAATGACAGGAATTAGACACAACAGAATGAATATGCTGATACGCATTTTTTCGCCCCACAAATTATTTGAATTATTGGGCGCGATTATAACGTGTGTAGCGCAGACGGGGTATACGTTTCTACTCGGAATCAGCCTTTTGGCTCAGGATTCCCCAACAGACTCAACACAGTCTCAATTATTTGTCCGAGTTGTTGTTCCGGAGTACCTGCCTTGGCCATGACGCTGATACCTTGCAACATCATATTGATGGTGGCGGCGATGGCGGCAGTATTCGTATCCGGTGAGAGTTCGCCATTATTGACGGCCTGATCGAGCGCTTCCTGAAAAATTTTCTCCATATCCGTCCAGCCCCCACGCACCGCCATTGCGATATCGGGCTGATGTGGGCCAAGTTCCACTGCGGTATTGTTGAGAAAACATCCGAAGTTGCCTTCATCGGATTTGTGCGCATCTTTCAATGAGTAGAAGTAATTGAGCAGACGTTCCCGCACCGATCCTGGTGCATCGAGCAGCAATGCGCGGGTTGTGGCTATTGCCTGATCTTTGTAGCGTTGCAGGGCGAGTTTGTATAACTGGTTCTTATTCCCGAAGGTGTCATACAGGCTGGCGCGGTTAATCCCCATGCCCTTGACCAGGTCCTGCATCGATGTCAGTTCATAGCCCTGCCGCCAGAAAACCGCAAGCGCGCGATCCAGTGCTGCATCCTTATCAAATTGCTTTTGCGGGCCGACCATAGTGTCTTACCTTCACTATTCTCTACAAGATTTCTAATTTTCTACATAAAACCAGTGTGTTACATCTTGTAACAAGTTTTTCATTATCTCACGCTTGACACAGTTTACCAAAACTGGAATGATCGTTCCATGTTGGAACGATCATTCCAGCTATGTCAGGCATGTGCGCACATGGCCGTGGTTACGCTTTATCTCAAACATTTCCCCAGGAAGGAGAAGTACAATGAAACACCTAGCAAAAACGCTGACGGTTTCCAGTCTGCTGCTAACAAGTATAGGCTGGACGGCCAACAGCCTCGCCGATTCCCCCGCCGAAATAACGCGCATCGCTGACGCCATGGGCGGGCTTGAACGGCTGCGCTCAGTGAGCAATCAAACGGTTTCGGCGGATATAACCGGTATCGCGCCGCTGCAGGCGCCCGTTCCCGGCGGCGAGCCTGAACGATTCGACAATATCACTTACACGATAACACGCGCCCTGGATGGCGAACGCTTCAACACGCATTGGACGCTCGATATCGAGTTTCCGTTGAAGACACACTATGCCTTCACTGAGATTATCAACGGCGAACATGGCGCAGTACTCGGTGTGGATAGCATTCTGCAAACGCCACAAGCGCCGATGCAGGCGATACGTCTCGGCGCGCGCAAGATTAACCATTTCGTCACCTCGCCGGTGGCCGTCGTCAAAGCCATGCTAGCCGCGCCGACTGAAGTCGTCTTACTTGGCTCTCTCGAACATAGAGAAAGAAATGAAACCGTTCTGGCGATAAAAAAATACGGCAAAGATATACAGCTGTGGATAGATAACAATACGCATTTGCCCATCAAGGCAAGCTACTGGGATTCGAATCCCTCATACGGTGATACACAAATCGTTACACAGTATAGCGACTGGCAAGACGCTGCAGGTATCAAAGTGCCAATGTTGATTAAGCAATCAGATCAGGGAATGGAAATGGTACGCATCCAACGCCGGTCTGTTGAATTTGACATCGCATTTATCGCAGACCCGTTTGAGGTTCCCGCGTCTCTGAACGTAGACTTGGATACAGGGCTGTACAATATAGGCGTGAAATATGCGAACTGGTTTCACCGCTATCTTCTGGTTGGCATCCCCTTCGACCTTAACCAGTACTCACCCGAATCGGTATTCTTACACCCGGTCGGCGATGGCGTGTTTTACCTACAGGGATTTACTCATCATTCCTTGATTGTCGAGATGTCGGACTATCTGGTGTTATTCGATCCCGTATTACTCGAAGAACGTACGCAACTGGTATTGCCTGTGATTAAACAACAGTGGCCGAATAAGAAAATCAAGTATGTCGTACCGACGCATTTCCATGTCGATCACAGCGGAGGCTTACGTGGCTATGTCGCCGACGGTGCGCAACTCGTCACCACCGAACGTAATGAAGACTTCTATGAAAACGTGCTCAAATCCAAACACATTGTTTATCCTGACTTGCTCGCACTCATGCACAAAAAAGCTCGTATGCTCGAGATTAACGACGGTGAAACCTATGTCATTGATGACGGTGAGAGACGCATTCATTTGCTACAGATTGCCAATCGACATGCCCCCGGACTTATCGCGCCCTATATAGAAGATCAAAAAATACTATTTATCTCTGATCTCTACAGCCCCGGCTTCTTTACGGCGCCAATACCGCCACAGTTTTCGTATTGGGGTCTGGATTTGTATAACGATCTCCTCCCCCGCAAGCTGGAAATAAAAACAATAATCGGCGCACACGGCGGCATGGGAAGTTTTCAGGACTTTATTGACGCAATGAACCTTACGTTTCCGGAGCTATAAATATTTAAGTGGGGTCAGATAAGCTGTATCTGACCCCACATATTGCCATTTAAAATCAGTACCGACAACGCACATCACCTCGGGACAAGGATGTGCGGTCACAAAAAGCTTTGCCTATATCATTACCCGCGACGGTGCCTCCATTATCCGGGTCGGTCCTGAAGGTAATTCTGGAACCAAATGTCACAATGACATCTGCGTTAAATACTTTTTCTGATGCCTCATCATGGCGATGCATGTTCATAGGGTCGACGGTACCTCGATTCCCGTTGATATCAGATCGTTGCAGTATAGCGCTGCTTCCATCATCAAGCATGACACCGGCCTTTACGTTATTGTTGGCACGTATAGAGGCATTTTGCCCAATATCGAGTTTGCTGGTGGATTCCACCAAAACACCTGTACCTGCGTTATTTCTTGCAGTTATTCGTGGAAAACCGGACTCTCTCGCAAAAAAACCAAACAAGTTCATAGCCGCATTGTCGATACTAATTCCCTCGCGTCCATTATTCTCGCTAATAACTTCCGAATCACCATCAATTTCAAAATTACTATTGGAAACTACATCAAGTCCGTCACGGCCATTGTCGTGACTATGAATGCTGGCATTGAACAACATCCCAGTGGAACCGGTATTAACGGAAAGTCCGATGGTACGATTGGAGTGAACATTGACCTTAGCATTCTCAGTTACAAATAGACTGGAGTTTATCGATATCTGCCCCCCTAAGGTGTTATCCGAGATTTCTACCATGCTATCTGCATCGCCGGAACGGGTGATGTGAAGCTTGGAACCGTTTAAAACCTGCAAACCAAACACAAAATTTCGCGCGATATGATTGTTGTTTTCGAATACTCCTGACGCACCATTATCGATCACAACACCATGGACATTTCCAATTAAGCTCACATCACTCATTTGAAAACTCGCATTATTGGTTGCATGTATACCCATTACGCCTTTTTCGATACTCAGACCAGACAATATCACGCGGTGAGCACCATCGATAACGATCCGATCCTGGGGGAAAAATCCGCTTAGAACGGCATTGTTTCCCGAAATAGTAATATCATTTTTATTGATATACAGAGCATCATTACACACACCACTGACAACCAGCGTAGTACCTTCACCGGCACTAGCAAGCGCAGTTGCTAATGCGCCGGGTGGTGAATTCGTGCAGTCGACACTGATCATAGCCGCGTGTGCGCTCAGGGGAATTACCGCAGACAATCCAGTGAAAAACAAAATAGACGATAGGCGTTTTTTCATATAACTCTCCTTGTTAGTAAAAAATCCCGGTTAGATGCAACTTTTCGCTAATATTATAGAAGAATTATATCTAGTTTCACTTATTTAAATATTCGATTCAACAATGCCGCGGCTCTAAGTCCGCCCTTGAACATTTGCGATTCGATCATCGGAACAAACCTGTAGACATAGTCGTAGGAGAAACTCCCTTTGAAGGAGTCCACATCATAGGCCTGAGTGCGTATTTGTATTGTCTCGTGGACCCAATCGATAGGCTTGCTCTTTTGTATTTCCTTGACTGCAGAAGCCTTCGCATTGTTAATCTTTCGAGTCAATTCGGTAAAACCCAAATGTTGTTCTTCGACAAGTTCTTCATCCCATACTTTGTGGAGATTTGTGGTTTTACCAAACCACTTGACCTTAATCTTGTTGCCGCCCAGATCTGAAGGATAACCGGCATGGAGTGGTTGGTGCATATCGCCGACGATATGAACGAGAAAGCGTAGCGCAAATTTTTTAATCTCTTTTTGCTTTTTTGGATTTGTGAGATCACCGAAATACTTTTGTAATGCGGAGGCGACTGGACCCTGGGGAATCGTCTTGTTTTCAAGTATGGCGACAAATGTATTCAAAGCAACATAGGAGTCACCCTTGGGATTCTTAGCCGAATTTTCGTAAGTCTCACCTGGGTTCACATTTATGAAATGCCAATTGGCAGCCGCGTCGTATCCCCAGAATTCTTTGTTTTCGGGAGATGAGCGCATCTCATCAGGCCAGGTGGCGGCAAACGCCAAACCCTCACCGTCCAGTATCTCATCAATTGCCTTTTTTGCGCTCGCTGACAAATGATAACTCGCCACCTCGCCCACGGTACGATGGCCCGTCTGTCCAAACCCAAAGCAATTTGACGAAACCACACCGGCTAAAACGCCGACAAGGTAAAATGATTTGCGCATATCAAGCTTCCCTTTCAATATGTGGCAACATATTGCTTAACTGAGCTTGCTGACTACCAAGCTTCGGATATCTTCGGCGGCATCTTTCATCCGCGCGATTGCCGATTTCCTGATCAACCACATAAACAATAGCAGCAAAGTCACTAACAACACCGCATGCAAATGATACTCGATCAAATTCTTTCCCAGAGAAACATAGTCGCCTGTGGTAATGCTCTTCATGATCAGACTCCACAGACTCACATTGTCGTCTTCATCATATATCGAGTAATACACCACATATGCCACGACAAAGGCCGTTAGATCGGCAAGCCCGCCATACAACCATTTGCGTATATTAATTCCACGATTGATGATTTTCTGTTGCTTGTTGCGCTCATCGTCCTCACTTAAGTCTATCGTTTTTGCTTTTGCATCCAGGTCAGAACCGACAATATCGCACTTGCTCGGCAACACAAACGGCGCATAATTGGCCGTGCGTTTTTTCAGACGTTCACAGGTACTTTCATGGACCTTGATATTTCCTAACAGCCTACCCTCGCACAGCCTGGTAATGATGCGTGGGTGATAGCGATAATAAATCGCAAACCCATCACGGGAATTGTATAGACGCCCGTGGATATTACTATCCTGATAAACACCTTCCACGAATCCCGGTTTAAACTTTAAACCCTGTTGCTGCGCCCTAAGCATCATCCAGTGCATAGTGACATTGGCCATACCCTGACGTTCATAACCCCCACCCACATTTGAATGCATCCCCGAGAACCATACCTGTTCAACATCCTGCGGAGTACGCCCTGCCTTTACCTCGTCCCAAACCTTGGGCCAGAAGGCCGTGCGTTCATCATCTATTGCCAGCGCTTGATAGGCATGTTTGATGTTCTTCGACAATTCGTAGTTATAAAAGAGATGAGGCCAGACCAGATTACTAAGTCGTTCCAGACACCAGAACACAACACTGAGTATATTTAATGTAATCCCCATTCTGTCGGTGCGCTTGGGAAAGCCAAGAGCCGATACCGTGTCCCATACACCAACAAAATGAATATCGATAATCCCATGAGAATGTCGATGGGTGCGAAATCGTTCTGCCCGTTGCGGGTCTTTACGGTGAGACTCATAGGCTTCAAATGCGTCGCAGGTATAATCTTTTAACTGTTCGTCTGACAGAGGCTTGCCATTGACCAGGCCCACTGCATTGATGAAACCACAAAATCCACGTATCGTTGCCGCGCCTCGGCTAAAGCCAAATAAAAACACCTTGTCGCCAGGCACATAGTTCAGCGAAAGAAAGCGGTACAAATCCATGACATTGTGCTTGATACCGATTCCGATCGCCCCGGTGAAGGCGCGCCAATATTTATTGGTCGAAGTGCCAACGCCGTTATCGTAAAAAGTATATTGAGAAACCGACTTGTCATGAATCTCGATGGCCTTATACATCTTATAGACATTGCTGTCCGGTGTATAACCACCCTTGTTGCCGGTTCCATCGGCGCACAAAATGATATTCTTTGCCATTTTGATATTCCTTTGATTTGAGTTCGAGTCCCCTATCCGAAATACATGCCAGAACTCAGCTGGGCTGAGGAATTGGAGATTTCATACCATGAAATTTTGCAATGTACCACTGTATTTTTTAATAGTCGTGAAGAGAAAGTGACAATGATATCTATCACCTAAAAGGGTTACTCCCCCTTCTGGCTACACTTGATATTAATGAAAGTAATTCGAACTCTGCCACCTTATTCCACGCAGCATTTTCTGTCCCACGACCTTACCTGTTTTTCAGCGTTCATTTTGAACGGGGTATGACTTTCCTTACCCTATCTGAACTGAAATGAATGTCGAGTTTTTACAGCCCCTGCATATGAGTTGGGAACACCTGAAATCAGCGACCTACTGCACACGAACTTTACGCGCCCGCAATGCCTTTCTTGCCGCTTTATCGACCATAGCAAATAGTCTATCGTTGTCATTCCTCTGTGCGGCAGACTTATGCCCTTTTACTTTGGTAATTGTACATTCCAATTGATCCATGTACTGATAGAACTGTTGGTAGAGGTCTGCGTTTGTTAGCTGGCGATTATTCTTTGCGATGTAATTACTCGCTTCAAGGCGATCACGTCGCCCTGGCAAGTTTAAGATATTCTGGCAATCGGTGAATACTTCGATTTTTCTTATAGAACAGTCAAGATCGCTCAATGCCCAAAGAAGCGTCTGTAACTCCAGTCGAGTTGAGCGAGTGTTATTGAATTCTTTCCGCTGAACTCGCGACTCATCCACGAGACCAACAGGTTCGTTTTCATAAACGATGAGATAAGCACCAACACCGCTTGCTGTCTTCGGACACATACTCGCATCTGTAAACACTCTCAAATAATATGTATACCTACTTGGTAAAAAATGTGGGGGCAGATACAACGTTAGCTTCTGGCCCCCAAACGTTAATGCCTTATTTAGTTAAGGTCTGCAAATAGGCCAGTAAGTCAATCTGTTCTTGTTCGCTCAAGACACCCAACATCGGTGGCATATGCTCCCACATCTTACGCATAGCGGGATGGTGTTGGCGACCTGACATATTGTGCATCTTTTTCATATTCATAAACGCGCCGGGATGGCCAAAGCGTATCTTGTGTAGCGTTTCCCAGGGATTCTTGTTGGCTATCGTGCCGACATATTCGGGTTTGTCTTTTCCAGGTGCCAGATTCATCGATTCACCCGTCTTACCGTGACAGTCGACACAATGCTTTTCAAAGTGCTGCTTGCCCGGCGTCACATCACCTTTAACCTGCTTGGTATCGTAGGAAATGTACTTCGTCATGTCGATCTGCCCCTGGCTGACAAACTGGGCGACAGCTCTTAAATCCTCGACACTGAGATGTTTGTCATAACCGTGTTGTGAGTTTTTCAATACCTCAAGCAATTGGTCAATAGATTTACCTTCCGACTCACGTATACCCTTGGTACCGGAGTAATGACTACCCTTCGCATAGGCGCCATCCTTTCCTCGGTAGTCCCAACCATGACATTCCTTGCAACGCCAGGTAGCGCTACCTTTTTGTTCGCCATCCTTGTAGGCTGGATGCGTACCCTCCGGTGGCGTCAGTTTGGTGTCTACCCACCACTTGTCATACAAGCGTCCACCGACAATTGTTTGCTCCAGCTCACTTGCGACAGCAGGTGAAACCAGAAGTATAAACACTAGCGACATTCCTTTATGCTTCATCGTCTTCCTCAGGTTTTGGCCTTCCATCACGCAAGTATAGATGATAAAACCCGAATTCTCTGCCACTTTCAAAAAATTCTATCGTGTTGTTGGAATGAGATGTAAGTGTGGCTGAATGGCTTCCAGGATGATCGTGTTGGCAACACTATTTGGTGCTTTCTTGAAATTGGTTTTGTTGGTTTCAGCCAAGTCTCGACTACAAATATTGAACGTTAGGTCCTAAACCATTCCCGGTACAGAGACTTTGTAATAATATTTACAGACAAAGGAGACAAATACAAAAAGCCGCGAGCGAACTCTAGCTGTCGTGGTCAATTCAGACCAGAGCCATTTAATAGTTCCGCCAAGGAAGAACCCTCGGCATTATCACCCATCTCAACAATGAGTGTCTCATCGAGTGGTATTTCGTTGGCCTGTAAATGTGGATATAGCTGTTGCGAGATTTGGATGATAGTGATGATACCTTCCCTGTTGGCCAAATCGTCTGTGCTTTTTGCATCGTCCACGAGTTGATTGATATAGGCCTCAAAGGTCGCGACACGCTGCTCCAGACCCATCGCCTTAAATAGACCGGTAAAGGTAAAGTGCAATTCACGAACACCCGCCTTCGGGTCGTCTAAATATTCAATTTTGAAAGGGTTCTGTACAAGCACTGTTATGTCCTTCAGGTAAAGTGCGTCACTTTAACATAGATAGACGTCGATATATAAATACCTGGCAGTCTTAGGACCGACCCAGCAGATACCAGAACGCATCTGACTTTTCTCTCGATTCTACTTTTTCTATTGCTTCGACATTTTCAGGCAAAATTTGAAGAAAACAAGTTACGATCAACGAGTATTTTATTATGCAATTTTTCATATAGTTTTCTGAGCTTATGATTTAATAGGTTGATGTATACAAATTACAAAAGGAGATACAAAACCCGCTATTATTTACGTATGATTTTCTGAAACGCTAACGAATCCACCCGTCCTACTCTACATTTCTCGCCCATAGTCCTTCTTTATAAAGACATTAAAACAAATAGACCAGAACCAATTAGGGCTAACACCTATCGACTATACTAACAGGCTGGGCAGCGATACAAAATAATAGTCAAATTGTGTGAGTTAGGCTAATATATCTGCCTATTTAATAGAATAATTTGAATAATGGCTATAAAGACCAATACCAAAAGACTAGCGTCTCTACTTTTCTGCATTTTAACGATTTCTTTCGGCTCCGCGTGTAAGCATGACGACAAAGTGAGTACCCCGACACTGGTCGTTGGCGAATTTACTGACGATAAGGGCGTTTCATTATCATGGGAGTCGGTGAGCGGAGCGGACAAGTATTCGATTCTCTGGCATAGCAGCGAAATCACAGAGAATTCTCGTATTGAGGGGATCAGTTCGCCTTTCGTGTTTGAGCCTCAATTCGGAAAGGAAGTCACTTTTTCTCTCGAGGCTGCAAACAAAAAGCATAGCCGTGTTTCTGACGAAAAATCCGTTTTGTTTGTCCCGGCCAAGCCCGGATTCAAAAGCATCAATATTGCTAGTAACAGGCACTCACTATCCTGGGATGCGATTGAGTCGTCTACCTCATATAAAATCTACTCATCGTCTTTTGATCAAACATTTGAGAACGCCAGGCTATTGGGCGAAACGGAAGAACTTAGCTTTGATCATGACGATGTCGCATCAGAATCCACAATACACTACTACCTTGTAGCCCGAAATCCATCCGGTGACAGTTTTCCTTCAGATGCACTCGAAGTAAATACTGCTGATATCCCGCAGAAACCTGAGATACCAGAGGTTATGACACAAAAAGGTGAAAACATTCTCACCTGGTCAGCAGTCGGTTTGGCAAATTCGTATAAGATATATTTTTCTTTTGAACCCGATTCTTATGACATAGCAGAGAAGCTCGGCGAGACCACCGAGAAAACGCTCACGCATCAAGGCGTGAAACCATTGTCGAGTATTTATTACTACCTCGTTGCGAGCAATGCAAAGGGAGACAGCTTTCCCTCAGATGCCGCTCATGTTGAGTCCGCCTATTATCAAGCTGTGATGGAGGTACCGCTAAACAAGACCGGTGTTTCCTTTTTCATCACAGAGGCACAAGAAACGAAAACGGACGGAAAAATATATCCACAAATATTTCTACAGGAACCAGAGACATTTAAAGGCCAGGACGGAGTCAATCATACCAATACGATAGGCACGAGTTTAAGCTTTACTAAATTGGATAACTCGGGTGCCACTTTATCCAACGATCACACGGACACCAGCACATGGAATTGTACACGAGACAACAACACAGGCTTGCATTGGGAAGTGAAATCCCTTGCCGGTGAGCGTGCATACCAGAAACTTTTCACATGGTTTGACCCGAATGAAAATACCAATGGCGGCAATTCTGGAATGGAAGATCCATCTGCGTGTGCCAAACCGTATCTGGAAAGCAATACGCTACAACACATACAAATTGCCAATAGCGAACAGTGGTGTGGCTTTTCCGACTGGCGATTACCCACAATTGAAGAGATTCGTTCTATAGTCGATTACGGAGTTGATACCCAAAATAAAGGCTCATGGAATTTACTGGATTCCAATTATTTTCCAAACATAATTCGCCGCCACCAATGGACATCGATTAGCAGCGGTATAGATTCGGAAAGAGCGTACGGGTTCCATCTTAGCGATGGTAGCGCAGAAGATCATACAAAACATTGTACCCCGACCGGGGTATTTACCAACAGCGCCATGCTTGTTCGTAGTCCCGACAAACCGTCACTCTCCTTTTCAACAAACAATGAATAAAGCCATCGAAAAAGTACGATTTATGAAGAATACTACGTTGAAACACATCAATTTTCCGCAAACAAAGACAACTTTTTCCTTCGTTGGCTACTGCTTTCTCGTTGCTATCACTAGCATCCCGGCTACGGTCTTTGCTTGTAAAGACAACATTCCCGGCCATTATCTAAATCGGTATATCGACAATAAGGATGGCACAATTTCCGACAAAATGACCAACTTGATGTGGCAAAAATGTACGCTTGGTGCAGTCTGGAACGAACAGACCGGAATCTGTGAAACAGAAAAAAATGAGTCTGGTTTTCCGATTATAGATAGCCAGAATTGGAAAAATGCTTTGGAGCGTGCGCAACAAAACGCATTTGCATCACATAACGATTGGCGCTTGCCAAATATAAAGGAGCTGGCTTCGATATATGACCCCGCTTGTATAACACCAAGTTCATACTATGCAATTGACCTTGCCGTATTCGATTTGCCTTTCAATTCTTACTGGAGCTCGACGCCGAGCCGAAAATCAACCCGATTTCGTGATGAGAATGAAAATTATGTTGATACAAATACAGCGTATAGCCTGACTTTCAGCTACCCCAGCAACCGCACTAAAATCACGCCGATTACCGAGGCACAAGCTGTCCGTTTGGTTCGAAGCCAATAAAGTTGCGGTACCCCATCCACATCAGCAAACACAATTAAAACTCTACACCCGCATACACCGCTGGCCAAAAACTGAAGCTGCTCCGCCCGATGCTGAAGTTCACAGGTTGAATGGAAGCCTTAAGTTCCTTTCCGTCACTACGTGGATCGACCAGAAAGTTCAGACTCGCGCCAGCATGTACACTCAGAAAACGCGCCAGTCGCAGGTGCGCGGCCGAGCGTATGGAAACCGTATTGTTACTTTGTGAACAAAAGACACACAGCGGATCAATACCTAACTGACTGGCGATATCCAATACCTGGGTTTCGGTATCACCGCTCTGGCTGCCGTAATAGCGTATATCGCTAGCAAACATAATATCGCTATCAATATAGCTACGAGGCGATACGTTATAAGTGAAACCGATCGCCCACTTTGAACGCCAGTGCGATTGTGTACTATCAGTACTCAGACCTAAAAGATTGTAAATCCGCTTTGTACCAGTCTTATACGACAACATCATGTCTGACAATTCATCAAGACTAATACCGATATCGTGTCTACCATTACCATAGATGGACAGCAAGCCGACGGGGACACCGGAAAACTCCCGCGCGAAATTAAAAAGACCGACGTGTACACCGGTCGCCTTTCCTGCGACGTTAATCGAAGAAACCTGTACGCCCTTCAATTCCTTTGCGACATTGAAACCCGCCGATACCTGAACGCCTTTGAGATTTTTCGCGACATTAAATCCCGCCGTACCCTGCACGCCGTTCATGTCGCCAGCTGAAATATTAAACCCGGCGCTTCCCTGAGTACCGCGCATGTTTCCGTAGGCGATATTGAAACCCGCCGCCCCTTGTCCGCCATCGAAATCACCTTTGACGATATTAAAACCGGCGGCGCCCATGCCACCTTTTCCGCCACCAAGCGCGATGTTGAACCCGGCGGCACCCATGCCGCTATTGTTCAACCTTCCACCAACGATGTTGAATCCGGCAGCGCCCATGCCGCCTTTCATATCGCCTCGAATGACATTAAAGCCGGCGGCACCGACACCGCCGTCGATCAGGTCACCACTAATAATATTGAACACGCCACTTCCCATGGCGCCTTCCAGATTGCCACCGACAAAGTTGAAAACACCAGCCCCTTGCCCACCTTTCAAATTACCGTTAACAATATTCGCGATACCGGTTCCCTGCCCACCTTCAAAATCACCTCCAACAAAGTTAACCATCGAACTCGCATTAAACCACTTCGCATCTTCACGATAAAAGGTAATCAAACTGCCTAAGCCGACACCTTCCAATCTGTCGGTTTGACCCGCAAGCAGATTAACATCGAATTTTACGATTTCCTTTTTTCCCATTGATGGTGGATTCTCATACTCCATATCGGGAAACAAAGAAATCTTCACTTCCACTTCTGCGTATTCACTGCGATCTATCGGCGGTTTGTCACCGCGTGCGAGCGCGACCTTGCGATCTACCGCCGTCGCATATTGTTCGTCGTATACAAAGCTTTTGTTATTCACCAATGTAAAGCCGACCTTGAGCAACTTCTCACCGTTGTCGACCAATATGGTATAGTCGCCGGGTTCCATGCCGAGGACGATTTCTCGTTCTGTATTCTTCTTCAATTCGACAATGAGTTGTTCCTTGCTATTACGTATATACACGCGACCACTAACTTCTTTTGGTATCACCAAGGTCGAACTCGCCTGATGCAAGTCAGTAAGCACGAGATCACCCGCCCCTGCTAATTGGATATCATAGGCGGCATGTTGCGCGCCAAAGAGACTGCTTTCAGTGCGTGCCAGCGTTTCATGAAAGGCAAACTGGTAGGCTTCGTTAAGTGTTACCCGCTTATCATTGGACAGATCACCCGCGCCTCGCAGACCAGAGACAAAATAGTGCGTAAAATAGGAACCCCCTATCGCATCGGACTCCTGCGCCGATTCATCCGCAGAACTGGACGCGAGATAGGCATGGCCAGATACTTTCGAAGACTCGTCTATCAAAAACGTCGGACGACGTTTTCCGCCTTTGATACGGGTAAATGCACCTGAGGCACACGAGTCGAGTATCGCAACCTTCACGTCGGAGCTGATTTCACCTATGGCCTTATGCAAACGTTTGTATTCCAGCAATTCCTCGCCAAGTAAAATTCCCGATTCGTTGGAGTGACCGGAATAATAAAAAATGAATTCATTGCGTGCGTCGGAGCGGCTGTGAGACCGGATATTTTCGCCCATGGCCGTGAGGCGCTGTATCAAATTCTCGGCTGTAGGCTCAAACAACACTTCGCTACGGGTAGCGTCTATGCCACCAAGATCGTCAAACACCTTCGCCACCAGGCGTGCGTCCGATTGCGCATAACGTAATGACACGCGATCTTTGCCGCCGTTATTTGCGCCGATAATCAGCGCGTAGCGATTGACCGCCGTCTGCTCAAGCGCAAAAACCGGCGAAACAACAAGCATGGAAACCAAAATCAAATGATGTATTTTCATAATTACTTCCTCAACAGCAGGGAAGTTGAACGACTGTCTTTACCAAAATCGACGTCCTGGGAAAAATCGTCTCTCAATTTACGTGTCAGTTCTTCAATGTGAAGCGACTCAAGATCGAACACCTCAGACCTGAAGACCAAAAAGAAGCGCTCAAAGGTCGGGGCATTATCCAGCTCATAGGCATGATTCAGCGCCACCGACTCTCCCACCTCAATAAATAGCGCACGGCCATTATGGGAAAGATGCTCCGTAAGCACCCCGTTACCATCGATGGAAAAGACCAGGCCATAACCACTCTGTGCCACCGAATAGCGCAACTGTACAACATCGCCCTGAGACACCTTCGCACCATTCTCCAATATTTCCTGGCCCGCCTCGGTCTTGCGATACAAACTGAGTGTCAGTTCATCTCCCTTCATGCGTTCTATTGGGATACCATCAATCAGCTGACCATTTTGTACATGCTGTTGCACTGCGTCGGGCTGCATCAGAAGAAAGGCAAAAGTGGCGACCATTAATACCGGTAAAGCGTACGCGAGCCGCGACCACGCCAGCACCGGTCGAACACTATCAGGATTTTTCGGCTTACGCTTGAGTCGTATTTCAATTCGGCTTCCCGAATTTTGCTTTTGTCGCTCCGCCTGCTTCCTCTGAATCTGCTGCGCCATGTACTCCGGCGTATATTGGTCAAGTATTTCATCACTCGACTCTTGCAACTGTTCTACGCGCTCGCGCAATTCTGCATCGGACGTGATTTGAATCCGAATTTCCGTGGTACGTTTTTCGTCGAGTTCACCGAGCATGTATTGCTCGAGATCGAGATCGGTCCAGGATTTTCCTGTCTTGGCGTTCACACTCTGCCCTCCAGTTCATTGACCTGAGCCTTGAGTTGGCGTAGTCGTTTTCTCACTCCGGAAACTGACATACCGACTGCTCTGGCAGTGTCTTCGAGGGTATAGCCGTCATGCAGATGCAAGGTCGCAATCGTGCGCGTGGACTCGGGATGACGATCAAAAATTCGGTTCAGCATCATGTTGGCTATTATCCCCTGTTCCGGTTCTTCCAGTACGGCTATCCTTTCCAACACTCCTTCCTGTTCGTCGAGGGAATCGGCACTCTTGCGCCGATGACTGCGGATGATGTTGAGACATATATTGGTGGCCATGGTGTATAACAGCGAAGAAAGTCCCTGGTCTTCCAGGCTGTCCCGCTTTTCCAGCAGATTGACGAACACATCCTGCATGGCCTCGACCGCGTGCGCCTCGTTTTCCAATAGCTGGCGGCAACGGCGCAATACCATAGGGCCGTATTTCCGATATAAGGACTCTACATCCAGCGCCAATTCATTCTCCTCGTCGGTTTCAATATGAAACACCGCGACAAAGCCAAAGTGTCACTCTTTTTTAGCATTTAAAAAACATAAGCTTACGCTTGATTGATAGGCAGTGTAAACGCAGCTTCAACTCATATCCAGTACCAGCAGCCGCGTAAAAACCCACCACTACATAGTCCACCGAAAAACAAAAGTAACACTTTGTGACACCCGAGGTGTTTCATCCGGTAAATCCACCGAGAAAACGGGGTGTAATACCATGTATCAACGAGTAATCGCGCTAATTGTACTCATTCTTTTTCCTGTTGCCGGACTGCCTGCAGCCTTGCAAATTCAAGTATTGCAAAAAGGCAGCGGCGATCCGGTTGCCAATGCGACAGTGGTGGACGCCACCAGCGGAGAGTTTGCCGAAACCGATGAACAGGGACTCGCGAGTCTCGACGACATCCAGTTGCCAGGGGAATTCAAGATTCTCAACCCCGGCTACCAAACCCTGTTGACGCGACTGGAAACAAAAAACATCGACCAAAAAACCGGTCGTGTACGCATCTATCTTGAACCGCTGGCCTTCGAAGGCGAGGCCCTGGTGATTACCGCTGATCGCGTGCGCGAAAAAACATCCAAGGTAGTACTTGATGTCGAAGAGCTGCGTCGCGCACCGGGCACTCAGGGCGATCCACTCAAGGCCATCCAGTCGCTTCCCGGTGTTGTTACAGCGCAGGAAGGGACGGGGCTGATGTATGTTCGCGGCAGTGAACCCAACCAGAGTATTGTGTGGGCCAACCGCGGCCGACTCGGCTATCTCTATCACTTCGGCGGACTGCATTCGACAATCAGTCCGCAACTGGTGCAAGACTTCAATATGTTTCTCGGTGGTTTCCCGGTGGAGTACGGTGATGCCATGGGTGGCGCGCTCGACATTACCTTGCGCAAACCGCGTAACGACAGACTGCACCAGAGTTATTCCTTCGGCACGTATGAATCGTCACTGGTATGGGAAGGGCCTTTGCTGAAAAAAAACGGTGCCGACAGCGGTTATTTTTCGGCGCGACGCAGCTATGTAGATGCGCTACTGAACCCGCAACAGTTTACCGACTTTGCGGGCATGGGTGATGAAGGCGACGCAATAACAACAGTGCCCGTGTTTCACGATATTAATGCGGTCTGGCATCACCAGCTCGAAAAGGGTGACGTGCGTTTGCAATATTTTCGTGCTGCAGACTCTATAACGATCAACTTAAACTCGGTTGCTGATACTGACCCCGAGCTAGTGGGTAGTTTGTCCAGCGCCATGGACTACGACAGCCTGAGTCTGGTGTGGATGCAAAACTGGACGCCGCGTCTCAAGACTGCCTCGTCACTCTACGCGCTCAAGATGCATCAAGAGATTAGTATGGGCAGCGATCCGGTTTCGGGTACGCCGTACCGCATGAATATCGATGAACTGGATTATGTGTGGCAGCCGGAAATTAGCTATACGTTTGCCGAAAATCAGGAACTGGTACTCGGTGCCGAAGGTGTTCTGGCTAACACACCCGTCGATGCCTATATCGCGCGTCCACCGCAACTCAGTGAGCAAGATTACAATCTGACCTCGATGGAAAAGTTTCGCATCGACCGCACCTATAAAACCGGCATCGGCGCCTTGTATGCGAAATGGTATGGCACGTTCTTCGATCGCCTCAAACTGCAATTAGGCGGACGAGTCACGCACCTGCGATCGAACGCACGAGAACCTGAATCGATATTTTCGCCGCGCTCTTCATTCGAACTTGATCTATCGAAAGCCACTACGTTGACCGGTGCTTGGGGAAGGTATGGCCAGTTCCCGGATGGCGTGCAATGGGTGGAAGATGCCGGTAATCCGCGCTTACACGAGACACGTTCCGAACATCGCATACTCGGATTGCGTCACCGTGTGAATGAGTTGTGGAATATGCAGATCGAAGGCTATCACATCCCGATGTGGGATTTGATCAAGATCAATAACAATCAATCACCGCCAGACAATTACAGTAATGACGGCATCGGTCAATCCTACGGCTTCGATGTCCTGGTCAAACGTGAAAGCAGTGGCGGCACTATGGGCTGGCTGAGTTATTCATATCTCAGAACAGAACGCACCTTCGACGGTGTGACACTGCCCTATGATGGCGATCAACGTCATAGTCTTACCGCGGTGTGGAGTCAAAAACTGCCGGGCTTTATGAACAAGTGGAGTCTTGGTCTGCGTTCACGTCTCTATTCCGGAAAACCGTATACACCTGTGCTTACACGCACCGCGCTGTGCAGTGGCGGAAGCGGCGTGGCCGATTGTGCCGATCAGAGTCTCGGCTCGGACAACCCAGACTTCGCCTACTGGCGCGCCGACTATGCGCAGAAAAACAGCTCACGTCTGCCTCTGTTTTATCAACTCGACCTGAGACTGGATCGTCATTTCCTGTTCAACAACTGGAAGATGAATATGTATATCGACATTTTGAATGTGCTCAACACGAAAAACGTCACCGGCTATGACTACGGCAGTCGTTTTGAAAACATCGACACGCCGAAAAAGATTACCTCCGCGCCGATACTTCCGTCCTTCGGACTGGAAATCGAAATCTAGTATTGAATCTTCGCGCAGCATACAAAGGAGTATTGCAATGAATTTCTATTACAGTTTTATGGCATTCATGGACAAAGGCGGACCGGTGATGTGGGTGATATTCGTCACCGCCTGGGTCGCACTGGTGATGCTGGTGGAACGTTCGCTACGCATACACAGGTGGTATCAGAGCGCGCAACGGGATCAATTGGCGATGGACAAAAACAAAGATTATCGCCCCGTGTTGAACGGCTCACGGCAGCACAGTCCGATCGCTGTATTGGTAGATCGCGTTGACTGGAAAGACGTCAGAGACCAGGACGACATCGCCAAACAACTAAGCGTGCAACTGTCAGAAATTCTGCCGCGCCTGGAAGGCTCGTTACCGACGATTGCAATTATTGGTGGACTGTTACCGATGCTCGGACTACTCGGCACGGTGACGGGAATGATTAGCGTCTTCGAAGTCATCGCCTTACACGGCACCGGAGATCCACAAGAAATGGCACACGGAATTTCGCAGGCGCTGCTCACCACCGCAAGCGGACTGGTGATCGCCATACCCGTAATCTTCGCGCACCATCTCATTGTAAGAAAGCTGCGCGTCGTGCTTTCCATAACTGAACAGAGCATGCACGTCATCTATGCACAGGGTATCAAAGAGAGAGCAACGGCATGAGTGCAGCGAAAAACAATCCGTTCACGATGCCAGAGATAAACACCGGCAACCCGGAAATCTCCATGGCGCCGCTCATCGATGTGGTATTTCTGTTATTGATTTTCTTCATGGTGACCACGGTCTTTCCGGAAAACCGTGGCCTGCTCATAGACAAACCCGCATCCGCGCATAGCGAACCATTGGCGATGAAGAAAATCGTTTTTCAGATCGACAAAAACGGACAGGTGTTTTTTCAGGATCGCCACGTGGAAACTGCTGACGTCGAAAGACTGGTAAGAGAACAACTAAACGCGGCGCCAGACACGGCCGTATTGATGAATGTAGACAAACAGGCTACAACCGAAATCTTTATCCAGGTAATGGACGCCTGCAAACTCGGTGGTGCTAAACAGGTCGGAATTGCAACCAATGACGCTGATCGAACAAAACAATCATAGCTATTGGCTAACCGCGCTTTTTGTAGGCAGCATCCTAAACCTCTTTTTGTTCGCTGTACTGCCTGCGCTAGGTAGCAATGAAAAAATGCCCGAGCCCAAAGTAATCACACTGGACTTTATTACCTGGCAGGAACCGGTTAAACAGATGCCGGCTGAAATCCCCAAGCCAAAAAAGACGCCGCCAAACCCGCGGCCTAAACCTAAGCCGGAAAAACCGAAACCGATTGCGCCACCTAAGCCAGCACCTATACAAAAACCGGTGCTCACCGACGCGATTGAGCCTGCCCAGGAACAGGTACAAGCGGAACCAATAGAGGAAGTCGTCGAGAACGACACACAAGACAGCGTGCCCGTGCCCGTACCACTTTTTCAGGTAACAACACTGCCGCGTGTCGTTCACTGGCAGGCGCCGGTTTATCCCACGCAAATGAAAGCCCTGGGACGTGAGGCGACCGTGAAGATAGAAATACTGATCGACAAACAAGGCAAGATCCGTCAGGCAGAGGTCATCAACTCCGGCGGTGCAGATTTCGACATTGCCGCACTCGACAGTGTTCGTCATTCGACTTTCATGCCAGCCAATGTTGATGGTGTGGCGGTGGCCGTCCGTTATCGAATTCCGATACGGTTTCGCTTGAATTAGACACAAGGTACATAAGCGGCATATCGACAACCGACTAAAGCATCATTTCATCTATATATTTATTGCTGGACGATCGTAGCTCACAGTCTCTAAATATCTTCTTCACAGAAAATATATGCCAAGGCAAATCTTTTATCCATGTACTAAACTGCGAATTGACCAGCCATGACGAAGTATGTCAACTTGGATTATTGGTTGAATTTCCATTCTCATTTTAAAATTCAGAAATAATCACGGTGAAGACCCTTCTTAATCGAATTGTTTGTCTATATTTTTAAAGGTTTCTTCTACTCATTTAGTTTTTTATTCGAGTTAATATTTTCGCTTTTTGTACACCTTATAAAAATTTAAAACTACAGAAATTCGAAAATGAAAACCACGAAAATACAAAATTGATATATACGAAAACTTTATATTGGCACTACCAATCCCGGATTATCTTCTGACGGGTAATACGCTTCATACTTATATTTGTTTATATACTTTGGTTTTTTCCATATTTTGTTTGTTGTTGAAAGGTAATTAAAATAGAGTTTAACAGGCTTTCTGTTTGATTTTATAACTCTCGCAATAGTTTCAACATCCGGATGAGAGTGCCTACTACCGTTTGTCGAAAATAAGTATTTTTGGCAATTTATTAGCTTAAGTAGTTCCATACTCGTATTCGACTTACTTCCATGATGTGACACCTTCAGTGCATCAATATTGAGTGTCTCTGCCCCCGTTTGTTCAAGCACCTTTTTTATTGAGCTTTCCAAAACATGAGAATGGGCATCACCACTAAAAATAATTCGCTTTACTCGGTTGTCATCGTATATATCCGTATATTCTGCGAGAAAGGCAATACTGCTGCCATTAGGGGCAGTGCTGTCCGGTTCGAAAGTCCCTCTGGCCAGTTGTTCAATATCTGGCTCCCCGAGCACATCGGGCTGAAGTGCAGTTGGAGTTTCCTCCAGCATCTCATCTAAAGTCTGCTCCTTTAGTAGAGAGTCGAGATCTTTATTCCATTTGTTTAGTAGATCATCCAGTTGTTCGCCTCCGGGAGAAAGTAAGGTAATAATCAATCCACCGGGAAGCTTTACTGGATCTACATGCTCAACATCTTGTAAATATATTGCCCGATTTCCATACTGAGAATTCCAACTAAATCCCTTATCCTCAATATATTTTGTAAAATATTCCGCTTGGCGAGCACCCAACGTATCGTCGATCATTTCACGTCCATTGAACCAGATTTCACTTATATGGTCCGTCGTAACGCGTTTGTCTGCAATAAACGGCACTGCACCCGCAATATGATCTCCATCAATATGCGTAAGAACCAGAAGCTCAAACGTGATATCTGGATTCTTATCAATTCGATCCATAATGAGCCTGTATGTTGATTTATATCCACAGTCAATTAGAATTCTGTTAGGATTTTTTGGATTTCCATACTCTATCCAAAGTGCATCACCTTCTCTTGCGGGTAACATTTCAATAGTAAACATGAATTATACTCCCGATTGCCCAACAACTTCCCAGTCCGCGTCGCCCAATGCCGTTAATGCCATAACCATTGGCGTACCTTTTTCAAGCATACGACATCGTACATTTCTCAAAACACTTCCAAAGGGAGTTGAACTAGGTAGATTTGCTAATTCTTCGATTATCTCCGCTGCGAGAGGAGCAGCCTGGCGCCCCAGTATTCGCGCAATTGTGCTGACAACGATTACCGCGCCCTCCGTATGAAAACGAAACGCGATATTTTCATAACTAATATCAGCCAGAGACGTCTCACAGCCGATTAAAAGAAATACTGGATGCGTTAGTTGCGGTACATGAGCAGTTTTGATCAGATCGCTGTTGAGATTCGGTGGCTGACCAATATCGAGCTCGGGTGTACCGTAGTCATCTTCCTCCTGATGCACAATTAAAGTCAGCAAAGACGGATTAATATCTGCAACCGCACCTTTCCACTCATCCCAGTTGTGAACTTCCCGAAACTTGCCAACTACAGCCTTAATCCGTTCAATCATCTTCTTGGTTGCATCTGGGTCCGACGGAGGATTCGCTTTGTCTGTTGCACCGACAACAGCTGAGACAGTCGGATTAAGAATTCTATCGCCTAAAAGAACTGGCTCAGAGATCACTCTTGCGTCTCCATTAATATCTTCCTCATCAGGTCTGTGCGCACGACGTTCAATAATGCATCGAATCCCCCAAAAAGCTACTGGACAAATAATTTGATCTTCCGGTTGATCAGGACAACCTCCTGGACATCGACCGCTGTCTAGTGAATCATTTCTCGCAAATTCCAAGGCCCTTGCAGCATTGACACATAATGCAGCGGTTGGCTCGGGAGCTGGAAAGTCGTAAAAGAATTCGATAGGGAGGACTTTTGTCGGATCAGCAATAATGAGTTGTATATGCGAAACATTTGATAGATTGAAGCCCTGAACCGTCTGGAGGTACTTACGAAACGAGGCACCTTTTTGAGCAAGACGGCGCAACAATTTGGTACTTCCGGACGCGAACAGGCCACTAAAATCATCTGGATTTTCCGTTATTTGTCCTATAGATGCACCAATGATTTTTATAAGACCTTGTATATCCTGATGGTCCCATTTCAGTACCGCGGCCTGGCTTCCCCCTGAGAGATGTACTTGAGACAGACCAGCGATATCATTGACAACCATTGCTAAATCAAAATTTAAACGTTCATCAAGTCCGTTTAATACTCTTCTTGGCACAGCATCGAGAACAAAAGAGTACTCACACGATTTACGTCCTACTGGGGCAATTAATATCCCGGTCTGCAATACTCGATTCTTATGTAGTAGAGTTATACGCGCGTGAAGTTCAACAATTCTGGCAGGCGTGTGGATAGAAAATCGACATACCTCACTATCGCCAACTGATGGCAAGTCTATGTGTTGAACCTGAGGAGCTTCGCTTACATTCTGCTCCCAGAATACGACTGTCAGTTGATGAGACCGACCATCGTCAAGTGGTTGTAATTTTGGAAATGCTTCAACACTCGCCAAATATTCTGAATTTCGAGCTCCCACAAAAACAAGTACTTCATACGGTTTATTTCGAACCAGAGGCTTATCGGTAACCGGGCTGTCTTTCCCCGGCATGGATATACCTGCTTGAAGGTAACGAGGGACGTTACTCTTGTCGTCATCCTGCTGAAGTTGCATTACTGTATGCCCAATAGCACTCGCCTCATCCGACTCGCGCAAAAAGCCATAATCCAGATGAACTTTTTCGATTTCCCGCCCCGCTTCTTCCCGAAGAAGAGTAGACTTCGGCAGACGCAAGAGCATAGCCGAAGAATTATCGATGGTAATCGACCTTGAGGCATTCTCCGGACGTTGCAAAATTTTTCCCAAGGTATGAACTCGATCTGAGATCCGTGACTTCGCAATAAGCCTCTCATCGATCACCAGCAAACCATTGCCTCCCGATACCTCAGTAAACGCACAATCTATTGGAAGATTGTGCGACAGCACCTCTATCGCCTTGATCAGATTTTCTGCACCAGATGCAGGATTCGTCGCATTAATTAGGTATGCACCATTGGCTTCTACCCCTCGGAAAAGAGGCGACAGATCTTCATAACGCATACCAGGATCTATTGGTTGACTAATGCACAAATATAAAAGGTCGGCGGATACGCCTCCCAGTCTTAAAGATTCCCTTGATAATTCTTCAACTACGTGACTGAGACTTAATCCTTCGCAAACAAGAATATCGCACTCTGTATGGCGCCTGTTCAATTCTAAGACTTTATAAACGCAACCATTCCATCTATCCATTCCCTGGAGTGAATGACCAATGCCCCATCCAACAGGATGAGAAAAGTAGCCAATTCTAATTGGCCAGCGAAATCTTGGAATAGTCTTGGGTGCCGGCATAGAAACGAAATACGACCAGTGATCAATACCTGGTGTAACTTGGCTTGTGTGCTGTTTTAAATAAATCCAGAACGCAATAGGGTCTATCTGTCCTGAACATTTCAGAGATATTCGCCTCTCATAAATTTGTGCTTTTCTTACTATAGCTACTAAAGTTTCGGATCGAAGTTTTGATGACCAACTACCCGCCTCTATTGGCAACGAATCCACAAACCAGCTAAGTACATTTTCCCTATTATTTTCTAGGAGAGACAATAGGCCGTTCTCTTGCTCAGACGTGGAAAGTCCAATTCTTAACTCTTCCGGCACCAATCCCAAAGCAAGAATTGCTATCGCTAGATCTGACTCAGAAAGTTGCGCACCCCAAGTTCCCAATATTCCTCGCATGGACATACCTCCCTACATTTTTCTCGAGCAAATCGATTTACCCCAATTAACCACGAGAAAGCTATACACACGGTTTTCCTCTTACTATTCGTGTGGTATTGACAGTTTTGGCATTGGGACTTTTCTCGAGATAGACTCCAAGATTCTCCGGCGAATAATGGCTAGCACTGTGATGCATACGATCAATACAGGTTTGGTGTAGTACCTCGCAACTGTCAGTATATTGACCGATCTTCCTCGTGATTGGCCCCATTACTCTATACATAGTCGTCATCGAATCGTTTAAGACTGAATTGAAGCACGGACGAAAATATTGAATATAATTATTATCCACTTCAAGACCAAGTACCTCTGCATGTTCTACTATCCAATGTAAAGATTCATTAGCCAAGCCATCCGGGTCATAGCTTCCACCCACATTGCTATGAACACCAGGAAACCAGGCTTGGACTAGCTGCCCACTCCAGTCAGCGGGGCGCCTCCAGATATCTGGAACGAACGGCTTTCTTTTTTCATCTACTGCGATGGCGTGTATTGCATTTTCAATTTTCGAATGTAAACCTACGGCATGGTATTGGTATTTTTTCTTGTTGAATATTTGTCCAAGCAAACCAGGAGCACCTAACGCGCCAACTGTATCCCAAACACCGATCATGCGGATTAACGGACAAGGGCGTGTTCCCTTGACTTTTCGAAATGCCTTCTTCCACTGAGGTGAATCGGGTCCATCATTTCTTTCATAGCAGGCATATATTTCCGGAACATAATAGTCGTCATCCTTTTCGATAAGACCGATTTTATACATGAATCCAGCAAGGCTACGTACAGTAAAGGCGCCACGACTAAACCCAAAGAAATAAAGTTCATCATCTTGCTCATAGTTATAAACGATGAAGCGGTATAGATTGCGAATATTCTCCTCGATTCCATGACCAAAGGCTCCGCCCGTAAATCGATCAGTAAATCCCCCCGTACCTATACCGTCATGATAGTAAACTATCTGGTCTACACCTTGACTTGACCGAGGCTTGATAGCACGCGCTAGTTTAGTTACGTTTGTTGGGCGTCTTTTTCCAGTCTTCTTGTCGATCTGATCGCGAATATTCCAAGTACCATCAGCACAGATAACTATTCTTTTCATATCAAGCACTCCTTGCACAGCATCTATTCAATATATAATGCTGAACAAACGAAAACAATTCATATTGTTATGCCATCGTTTCATTCCCTATCGCTACAATCGGATATTAATTTGAGACATCGCAGATCAACTGCAATAGCCTGATGACATCTGCAATTTAGTGTATGTAGATTGTAGTAACGCGAATATGTAACTGGTAACTAACTTCAGCATTGAAATGTGTACAAATTGAATTGTTAAGCACCAACCGACAACACACGAAAATAATATAGCCGAAAGTTTTACTGTCACTCCCATCTGCCAAAATCAAACACGCTGCAATATGCGAGTGAAAACGGTAATGCAATGGTTGATATCTGGTCTTGTTCGCTCTATGGAAACTGTGCTGATATAAAAATGGATACCTTGTTTACATGCTTTTGCATCTAGTTATCCTCTGAAGGATGCCATTGAGGTGTCAATACAAGCTGACTCTCTACGAGTTGTCATGTGTCAACCTCTGCGCAGCATTTTGCTTATTGATTGACCCAGTATTTAGATCCTGGGGTTTCGCAATCCCACCACAGTAGGGCTTACTTATCTACAAAAAGGATCTTGGGCTTGCCCTTGTCCCACTTTGTTTCAAAATATAAATCTGAGAAACTGGTCAACATATTTCATGTATCTTTTTCATTTATAAAGACCTATTTCCCTATATTTCCGGCATTTTTTGACGATAAATATTCTAGCAAATACTGCTAGGAGATTTAGAATGAGTATGAAAATTAGAGGCAAAGTAGTTGCCGAGATGTCGCTTATCCAATTAGAAGGTTGGGCTGGTCACCCTGGTAAGGCCGGTGAACACGCCAGAGCAGAAATCAAGAGACGGACAGGCAAAGAGATCGCACGTCCGCCAAAAGGAACAAAGGCTCCTAAGTTCGAAACCCCAGTTGCGAACGACGACGCGAAAGAAGAAGCCGCCTAATTATTGTTCCAAAAAAAATCCCTCTTCCTTTGGAAGAGGGATTTTTTTATTAGAGCTTTCAATCCTCACCCGGCCTGTTGTATCGGGGAGCTTTCCACAGGCAAGTTTGCATCCATCCAATCCTGCTTGCCTTCCGTAATTTCGCCTTTCGTTAGTAGTTGAAACATTATCATTTGCATCCACGTCGTTCCTGATATTTCTTAGGAACATTTAAATATATCAGTTGGCCGATCAGACAATTCCTCAAGCATATTCGTTTTCCTATTGATTGACGAAAACTGGTATAATTTTCTCACGATCTGATTCTTTACAACTGCTAACATCGTATAATTCCTCGTTCTACTATCGGTGTTTAGCCCACTATACGCAAGCATAGGATAGCAATCTTTGCTTACCTTACGAACACACAATTGGCATTAATGTATTTTCTCTACACTAATCTCTGGAGGGCTCTTCGCTGTCTCATCGATCCAAGTCGCAGTGTCGAGTTTAAGGTATTTATCAAAGAACTGTCTTATGCTCTCTGAAAGTAACTCATGCACACGGTAGGCATTTAAATCACTATTGCCAATCCGAGAATCCGGAAAATCCCACTGATCTTGCAGACGTGCCCCATCTCCGAACGACGAATGGGTAAAATCTTTAAAGCGTAAAAGATAGGTATCATCATGCATCGTTGCGAATAATTGTTCACCATCGAACATATGTTCTATCAACGTATCGTCTCTAACGAACAATGCAAACGGTTTTGAAAGATTTGTATCATCACTATGGAAAATCGTTCCATCCATATCGACTCCCGCTTTCACTCGATCATCCTGTACCGCAGTATGATACGAAGTCGCACCACCATAAGAATGACCGAATACTCCTATCTGATTCATTGAAACACGAGAAAACAAAAAACTGCTTGGATCCCGGTTCATCGATTCAATTTCATCCAATACAAAGCGTTGATCTTTAATCCAAATAGGCCCATGTGCCCCAAAGTCATTCTTTGGTAGACTAACAGCTGGCCGAAACTTACCGTCAGAATGCACGTGCGCTATGCCGTAGGGGTGTATAATCGAGACAACTATATAGCCGTGACTTGCAATGTCAGCTATCCATGCGGGATTCAAGCCCTGAATAAATTCCAATTCGTACCCATCTGCGCTTACGATCTCCTGCCATAAGGCATGTGCCCCGTGCCCATGGGAATAGACTAACAGGGGGTAAGCGTCTAACCGGTTATCGATTTCAGCATTTAAATAAACATTCCAAAAGGCATTATCGAAATTTCTGTACGCTATGTCAGGAGAGACACCACCAAGTCTGAAAGCAAATTGTTCCTTCTCAAAGTCGTTTACAACTTTGAATTTAGGAAGAGACTCATCAAGAACCGCTGGAAAATGGACACGTATAAAAATAGAGCGCTTGCCACCCACTTCCTTTGCCAAGGTCTCATCCCTGGATTCGTCCTCAAGCCAAAAGTCTCTTACACCGACAGCATGTTTCCCACTCCAGATGGGGCTTTCAAACGGGCTATCAATTCGAGATGAGGTACGAGCTAGCTCTCCCTCTACCTCTACCTCCACACTATCGCAGGAAAATATAATTATCGAAAATGACAATAGAACAATATTACTTAACTGAAACCTGACAAATAGACTGTTCCACAACAAAATCCGCGCATATGCCAGGCAACCAGCTTTGTAACACATAAAACATGTTCTCCCACTTTTACTGCTTGTTATCGTTAGTTCCTTTACCCCTGAAAAATACAAATAGACTGAAACAATTCCTCGAAAAACAAACCAGTTCAATGCGTAATCAACTTCTTGTATGAAATAGGCAAATCTACTTCTCTTATATTCTTGCCTGGAACAATATTTCTTATTCGTACTGAATATTTCTGTTCTTTTTCCCCGCAATCCATTTTTGCGAGAGACATTTTGTGTATATTGCTGTACTGAATCTGCCAAAAATGCCAACGCTCCGCCTTATCATAAATTTTTGGAGAGAACTCTATGCTTATACTTCCATGTCGACAAATGGAAAAACTAAACAAATCCAGTGGCATTGACAACCCCTTTCCACAGGCCTTAATATAGGACTCCTTTAACGTCCAGAGGTCAAAAAACCTTTCGGTTTGTTTATCAAATGGTAATGCGGTAAGTTGTTCGCGTTCTATAGGCGAAAAATAACTGTTTACAATATTTGGAATATCCTCTACTTCTTTTATCTTCTCAACATCCACGCCTACTTCGCCTCCAAGCGTAATTGCTGCCACAGTTAGCTCATCCGTATGGGAAAGATTAAATTTAAGAGGTATTTTCAGATTACTATTGCTAGCGTACGGCTTTCCATATTCATTTTTTTCGAATTCCCATTGTTCTGGTGCAATATCGCGCGCATACTGAGACAATACTGTTCGAATCATCGCACGAGTAACTAAGTATTGATTCCTGTGTTTTTCAAAGAAAAATCTATCATGTTGCTCACGTTCATCAGCGCTCAACATATCATAGTAACCCGATAGCAGGTTAAATTCTTTTACCTGTTCACTGCGGCAAATCCAAAGATGAATTTCACTACTCGCAACCCTCATTTCTACTTCCTGCACTTCTGAGCAACCTATTTTATCCCGGTCACCCATTTAGTCTCGATCACAGGATCGCTCTCAAGTGGTTTGAGATGAAGCATATATGATGAATTCACATACTAACTAGGAATGACACACTTCTCTATTCGTGACGTGGGGTGCCGACGCAACCTTAACACGTCCATTCGCCGATCTAATTCTTTCCAGACAAACGCTTGCAAGTATTTCTAATGGATCAATAATATCTTTTTCGCGATCTTTCATCTTGCCAAATGCAAGTGACAACTCAGTACAACCTGCCAAAAACCTGATCCTATCATCTCTCGCCCTCATTTCAGAAATCACGTAACCAATATTACGCATAGCCTCGTTTGAGATATCAGGAACAGTTGCCTTAACGCCAAAGCGTTTATCGAAAATAGCCTCAGATATGAGCTTTTGTTCGCTTTCATTCGGATAGGATACCAAAATTCCCCGACGTCGAAAGCTTCTTCCATATAAATCATAATTCACTGTAGCATCGGTTGCCAAGATACCTATACTTGATATATCCCTACGACTTTGTTCTGATATAGTTCTTGTCGTTTGCTCTACGATACTTAAAATTGGCATATCGATCTGAGCTGCAATTTCATCATAGAAAATATGCGCAGTATTACATGTCATAACTCCAATAGTTGCCCCGGCCTCCCGTAGCTTCTTAAATCCATCTACGATCTCCACAATCACCGCATCTTTTGCTTTTGGAAATGAGGCAACTCTACATGGTACCTTTGTATTTGAGTATAGCAATGTTCTGGGATAGTCCTGATCACATTGGGCGGATTTATTCAACGCGATTAACCTATCTAGAAAATATACATCCGTATAGGGCCCCATTCCTCCTACTATTCCGAGCAATTCCTCATCCATTTTCATTTTCTCGCTCTAGCGCCTAACAATAAATTTTCAACTTACTCATAATAATCTCATTTCCGACACTAGGCCCCAACTAACTCTTCAGTAGAAAATACGCTATCACAAACCCGATCGGATTTAACTTTCCCGTTTGCCATCTCAATCACCCGATCCGCAATATTAAAGTAATGACTATCGTGCGAAACAATAATGATGGTTTTCCCTTGTGATCTGAGCTTCCTTACAATTCGGTAATAAAATACATCCTTAAAATCAGGATCCAAATCCGCTCCAGGCTCATCGAAAATATATACAGGTCTGTTTTCTAGCAGCATGACAAATATTGCCAACCTGCGCTTTTGTCCCTGAGACATCTCACTTGACCTGATTCTATTTTCCAGCAGTTCAAGCACGATGCTCTTTATCTCCAGCACATCCAGCCACTCACTATCTTTATGCTTCTCCAAATCGTATACGTTAAAGGTTTCCTCGAACAAATGATAGTCACTAAAAACCGTTGCGTAGTGAGATCGATACGTCAATATATCTTCAGAAACTAACTTATGTTCGTTCCAATATACATCACCCCTACTAGCTGAATATAAACCATTTATTATCTTACTCAATGTAGATTTACCACTACCGTTCTTTCCGGCAATTAGCAACACTTCTCCTTTCCTGATTGTTATATTGATTGGCCCAATAGAAAATCTCTTACCACTGGAATTTGTATTGTACTGATACGCAACATTTACCAGATTCAGCTCTTTTAAGTCATCAAAAACACCTTGTCCGCTTTCTTTTTTCCCACTGAACTCGTTATGCTCCACCAATTCCTGCTCAAGCTGACTGATACGTTTTGCAGATACACCCGCGTGTTTAAATTGTGGAAATATCCCGAGTATGGTTTCGAATGGAGCTGCCGCGAAAAGCACAACAACGACGTAAGTAACCATTGTGCTCGTATCGAATGCCGTATCAGCTAGATTTGGATAAACGAACAAAATGTATCCAATTAAAAAATAAATTAGAAACTGAGTGATGTTCATAGAGTGAGAATGTTTTGATGCCGCCTTTACCTGTAAATCCGCCATCTCAATCGTCGCGCACTTTATATGCCTATCTCGAATCAATTCACCGTATCTAGGTTTTGTTTTTAATTCTTTGTACCCATTAATTAAATCGTCGAAATACCCCAGAAACTTCCTCTGTTGTGCTCTAATCTTTCTGAACAGAGGCGTTGTACGTGACATAATTCTAAAATAGACTATACCTCCTGCCGCTATTGAAGCAATCATAGCCATATATAAACTTGCTTCTGAAATATAGATGATATAGAAGGCAGCGCCCAAAACAAGCGCAAGATTTGAAAGCAATGTCGGAATTGCCAAAATAAATTGAGAAATGGTCTGAACATCTTGAGTAACTATAACCAAAAGATCCGCTTTACTACCCTTATTACGATACTCAGCAGAGCACGATTTGATTAAGTCGGCCATTCTTATACGCAACGCATTGCTAATTCTCATAGCGACTTTCACCGCGAACGTTCTATGGTAATGCCTCACGTATAGTGTAAAGCCGCATATAAGAACAAAAGCAAGCCAGCCATACTTTTCTACCCCGCCTTCCAACGATAGGACTTTCGTAATTAAAACCAAAAATGATGCATTAAGCCCGCCTCCAATAAGGCTAACAATAGCTAAAGTCACGAGCTGCTTTCTATTTTCCTTTGCAATCCTTTTTAATATACCCATAACATCTCTAATGCAGCATTATTTTACCGCCAATGAGTTAACAACTAATTGCTCATTCAGCTAGATAACCCTTTTTACGAGAACAAAGAGTATTTTTTTGCTCACCAATCGAAACTAAGCACTCTCTGCAATTGGCTCAATTTCCTCAGCATCGGCTTCTACTTCAATAGACTCCGATTCGGCGTCGCCTTCTGCCATCTGAAGCACATATTCTGGAACAGCAAACTCCAGTTCATTTTTGCAAAAGTTTTTCCAGTCGTCGTTGACGTCGTCGAATATCACATGTTCGTCGACAAAAATACCGTCTGTTACCGTATAATTTTCCTGTAAGTATAAAATTGAGTCGTCACTCAACTTTCTAGGCTCGTTTACTCCATTTCCCTCTTCATTGCCTTCAGAAGATGCATTCTCTGCCATTTCCCTCCAATTTTCATACCCTCTGAATTTTGCAGCCAGATATGCCTTACAATACTTACCCATTTGTGCCATTTTTTTCTCCTGCTAATTTAATGTAAGTTACAACGCTATTTTCAATATGACTGAGGGTTTCCCCCAACAGACGCAAGCTCTATCACTGAAATATAGTAATCTAGCTTCAACACCTTTAGCTCGGTCTCAGCTTCCATCAACTTCAACTTCGCTTCTCGATACTTCAACTCTGTAATTTCATGTAAACTCTTCCACTTTGTATATGCGAGTCGCTCCTCCGAATACAACATATCGAGTTTTTGTTCCGCCAATTGAATTTTTTTGTTTACTAGACTAACTGTTATCTCTTTTTCTCGCTTAGAGACCTCATTTTCTAGTCTTTTTTGAATTCGTTCTAAGGAAATGCGCTCCTTCTCTGCAATTGCCCTGTGCATTCTTGCGCTGGTCTTGAGACCGTTAAAAATATTCCACCTTAGTCTCACACCATACTGGGTGTCATTACTTCCTCTATCAACAATAGCATCAAAAACATTTTCTCGACTACGACCATAGTGGCCATACGAAGCATATAAATCTATTTCAGGCAAATAATCTGATCGTTGTTGCTTTACAACCTCGTCTGCTGATCCAATCCTGGTAGCCAATTCGTCTAACCTTAAAGTAGATATATCCAACTGATAACTCAACATTCGCTTTAAAGTCGGTAATTCATCAAAGTTGGCAGAAACGATCCTATTAAACGGTTCAGAATCACTGACGCCAATGACGCTTAAAAACAGTGTCGAGCGTCTCCTTAAGTCCTGCTCAATTTTCAATTTCTCGATTTTGACTTCTTCATAATTCAATTGAATTCGTTGATAATCGATATTTGATATCCCACCCGACACTAACATCTGTTTACTCATATCCAGATTATCCTGCCAATATCGAAGCTCATTTTTTTTATTATCTTCGAGTAATTGTACTTTCAGTAATTCCGTGAAGGCAACAATTGTCTCTCTTATAATATCTTTTTCGACAATTGCTTCAGCGAGATTTTGGCCTTCAATTTTCTGTCTCGTTTCCCTAACCTTAGCCAAATCATGCCCACCCTTATAGACATTCCACGCGAGTTCTATTGAGGATCGTGACGAAAACTCGGGAGGATTATTCGTAACTAATACGGATACCGGTTCCTCATTTATCAATATTGGTTGCCCATTAACGACAGCATCGATTTCGATTGGCACATAGGGATCTGATTCTGGTCGGTGCTTCAAATCAGTTTCGAAATCTAGTCGTGGATAGAACTCCGACAGTTTCTCATCCTTCGCCTTTTGCAACTCTCGACCCTGCAATTTTTCTATTCTTAGCTCAACTCGGTTATTCAATGCATGCTCAATTGCTCTTTCCATATCCCAATAAATGCTATCCTCTGAATTGGCGGCATAAGGCAGAAATTGCAGCCACGGAAATATCAACACACACATGAGTCTATTCATAGCGAAGAGCCTCAACCGGTGGAATCTTTGAGGCTCTTAATGCTGGATATAAACCGGCTAAAACACCCAAACCAATAGATACCGCGATCGCAAGCGCAATAACAGAGGATGATGGCACCAGAGGCAACCCGGTAATCTTGGATAAAATAACGCTTATGATTAGGCCGAAAAACAATCCAAGAACCCCACCGATAAAACTCATAAGCATTGCTTCAAAAATGAATTGTACTAAAATATCCTTCTTGCGAGCGCCTACCGCCTGTCTCAAACCTATCTCTCGAGTTCTTTCCAACACCGAGGTTATCATGACATTAATAATACCCATAATACTGACAATTAGAGACATCGCCGCACCGACGATCCCTATAATTGAAACAGTACCGACGATATTGTCCGTGGTGTGAATATACTTTTGCATCGTTCTTGATACGTACGGGTATTTGTAACTATGTCGAGCCCCCAAAAATGCGGTAATTTCATCTGCGGCTTTTTGCGCTAGCTCTAGTTGCTTACTCTCCACATGTAGCATGTTTATTTCATAGATTGAAAACTGTTTCTGTAAAGCAGTATAGGGAACGAGAATCCTATTATTCACGCCAGTCTTACTAACAGACCCAATACTTTCAAGAAAACTACGACTTTTCTCCTCGACGACACCGACTATGGTGTAACGATATTCTCCGACTCGTATATGCGCACCGATGGGCTCGACACCGGCTGATAGAAGTTCTTGCTTTATTTGTGGTCCAATTATCGCTATCTGCTTTGCGCTGATAATATCGTGTTCTATGAAACCTCTTCCCTGCGCAATGTGATCATTGCTAACACCAAGATAGTCCACGCCAACACCTTGCAGACTAGGCTTCAAGTAGGTTTGTCCAAACCTAATTGTAGAATCACGAGGAGGATGAACGACTGGCGAAATCCTACTAATCGAAGGGCAACAATGCTCATTTATAGCGAGATAATCCGAGTTTTCAATCCCTGTCCCCGCCGGATCACCCTTGCCTGGATCAAATTTTGAAAAATCTCTATGCACCCAAATAGAATTAAGGCCGAAGGTTTTTAACTCTCCAAGAATATGATAATACCCACCCTTACTTATCGCACTCACGGCCATAACGGCACAAATTCCGATGGCGACACCAACTATACTGGCAAAAGTTCGTGCCTTATTACGCATAGCACTCGCAAGTGCCTGCTCCAAAAGCGATACTGTCCCAACGACTTTGCTATACATTCGGCAATTTCATCAACAGTAAGGTCATGATTTACTTACACAACATGTTATTCATGCAGTTAGAGCCGTATTGTCTTCAGTGTATCTATCGTATTCTATTTCGCCGTCCCTTATTCCGATGACGCGATCCGCATGTTGCGCTACTTTTTCGTCATGCGTGATGACTACAATAGTTTTGTCCATTGAGTGCAGCCTCTTAAATATTTCCAATACATCTTGCCCTGATTTCGAATCGAGACTCCCAGTGGGTTCGTCCGCAAACACGACATCTGGATTGCTGACCAACGCTCTTGCAATGGCAACTCGTTGCTGCATACCTCCTGACATTTGCGACGGCTTGTAGTTCGCATAATCAGCTAGCCCAACATTTTCTAAGGCCTCCATAGCCATCGCCTTTCTACGCTTTTTTGTCAATCCCTGATAGATTAGAGAGAGTTCCGCATTTTCCCATGCCGAGACTCTTGGCATAAGATTAAACATTTGAAAAACAAAACCAATGCTATAACGTCTCATCTCGGCCAATTCATCATCACTGCAAGCTCTAATGTCTTTACCAAAGAAATGATATTGGCCAGAGCTAGCCCGATCTAACATCCCCAATATATGTAGTAAAGTTGATTTACCAGATCCCGATGGACCGACGATCGCTACGTATTCCCCGGCTTTTATATCGAGTGAAATATTTTTTAAAATTGGTACCACATCACTATTTAATGCGTACGATTTACAAACGTCTTGCAAGGAAATCATTCAGCTGCACTCAGATGCAGCAACTCAACCTCGTCGCCGTCTGCGATCGATGAATAGGGGTCATAAATGATACTTTCGCCCAATTCAAGCCCTTTAACTATTTCCACATGGTAAAAATCCGCAATTCCGGTTTCTACCTTTACCAATTTGACTTTCCGCTCATAAACCAAAGCAACGTACGCCCCACCGCGCCTTTGTATTAGTGAAGCAGCAGGTACAGCGACGACATCCTTTCTCAACCGTGTTACCACCTCAACATCGACTAGTTGCCCAATTCTCAAATCTGAGCGCTCATTTGTTAGCTGGATAAACACCTTTACTACGTTGCTTCTTTTTTCGCTTTTTGCCTCAACGCCAATTCGAGAAATTTTACCGCTATATTCACTCTTGTTTTCGTTGGTGGTGGTTAAAACAATAGAAACTGGTTGACTAAGCGCCAATTTCTGAAGATCTGCGGGATCTGTTTCCGCAATTACTTCGACTGATGTATTGTCTAATATCCCGCCAATCACAGATGACGACGTCAGCCATTGCCCTTCCTCGACGAGCAATTCAGATATTACGCCGGTAAACGGGGCGACAAGCGCTAGTTTTTTTGACTCCAACGCAACGAGCTCTAGATTTTTCTTCTGTACCTCGACTAACTTCTTGGCACTTTCCCATTTGATCTCCGCATCCATGACTTCTTGTTGCGCAACCCCCCCTAAGCGCAACAGTTCACTTAACCTGTCATAGCTTCGTTTCGCCGCTTTTTCATCTTGTCTTGTTTTTTCCAGATTCGCTTTTTCTTTTTCTTCAGTCACTTTCATCTCATCGTCAGTCATAGAAACTAATAATTGTCCCTTAACGACTGAATCACCTTCACGCACATGTACTTTAGCAACTTTCCCGCTAATTTGACTGGATATATCCAATCGCTTTAACGGTGATACGTACCCAGGTATGACTAGCGTTTCTTTTATAGACTCCTGTGATACATTGACCGATTCAACTTTTGCTGTTTCATTCCCCCCGAACTGCAAAAAATGGTTCGTCGCTAGCGCCACGGAAATCACTAGAAGTACAGCAATTGCTAAAGTTTTCATATCAAATATCTTCCAGCTAAAGAATTTCGATGCCACATCGTTTATATACTATAAACAGAGGAAGCTCGATACAGCGTACCGGCTCCTCGACTAAACGCATTCCTACATTTATGAGCGATTGTCTCCAAAATTCTCCGTTCCGCACTTTTTATGAAAAAGTGCCCTCCTTCAAACAGAAATTTGTCGAACTGTACACAAGTACGGTCGGACCACCCGCGCAAATTTTCAATTGAAACCTCATCCAACTCTCCGCGACCACCAAAAGCCGTTATTGGACAATTGAGAGGCTCCTTCTGCTGATATTCATATCTGTCTGCCAATTCAAAATCCGATCGAAGAATGGGAAGGAATAGATTCAAAAGCTCTTTGTCACTAAAAATTTGTTCGGGAGTGCCTTCAAATTTTTTTAACTCTTTAATAAATTCACTATCGGACAAAGCAGCCATCGATTTGGGCCTGCGACTTGTTGGCGGACGCTCACACTGGGGAGCACCCCGACCTGACACAAAAAGATGTTCCGGCACCAATCCATGATCTTCACGAATTCGCACGGACAATTCATAGGAAAGCATGGCCCCCATACTATGACCGAAAAACGCAAATGGAAGATCCGAATATTCTTTTATGGCTATGGATAGTTCAGACAGAAGAAAAGATAGCTTTACGCCAGGTTTCTCTCGAATTCGAGCCCCTCTACCTGGCAACAGCAAAGGACAAACCGCAATTTCTTTGGGTAATTGTTTTGACCAGCTGGCAAATACATGCTCACTGCCGCCAGCATAGGGGAAACAAAACAGCCTAATTGACGCACCATTTTCGGGCGCATTGACACGAAACCACTTTCTTCCATTCATAATAAATGAGAGGGCGTCCTAGCAATTCCGCAACTTTGTGCAAAGTTACGGCGATCGATCCTCACGCCGGACGTTGTCAAGTGCAGCCCAACATCGTCCGTCGCAACGCATATATAACCTTATTATGGATTCTTATTTTTGTTGCAGCCGACTGTCTCAAGCCGCACTGACTGGCTCGCCCTTTGGCACCGTCGTTCCTGGATCATCAGCGGAGATTTCCGCTTTATCATTAGCTGCAAGTGCTTCCTGCCCTTTGCTCTCCCACTCTTCCATCTGCTTACGTAAACTTAGTGGTCTCATATCGGTCCATACTGTTTCTATATACTGCAAACATTTGTCTTTGGGACCGCTTTCCCCGACCTGTGTCCACCCTACAGGGATCTCTTTAAAGTCGGGCCAGATGGAATACTGCTCTTCATGATTTACAACGACTAGGTAATTAGTTAAATCTTCTTCTTGCGACATTATTCTTGAACTCCATTTTAAATTTAAATCTTATAGCGCACGCTGGATTATGCAGAATATATTTTTTTCTTACAAGCCAATTTGTTGGATCAATACGACAATAAGACATAAATATTTCATATCATCCTTTCCGACCAAGGTCGATCACTTAGTAACTGCCTCATCAAATGACAAGCTCTAGTTTTACACTCAAACTAAAATCAACGAATAGACTTGAGCGTGATTAACCAATAGTTTATGCTTGGTCGCGTTGTAGTTTAATGCTTTGAAGTTAAACGCAAGAATAGGATAGAGACCGCCAACCGAAATAGGCTGCTGTATATAAATAATTAGAAAAACTCGTTCAAAAAAATGAATGCTGTTTTACCCTTTGGTGTATGGATGTAGCGCCAAGTAAATATGTCCATGGGCATGCTGAATACTACAAGTACAATATTGAACATATGGATATACACAATTATTTTAGCTTCGTAGACATAATTTATAACCGGTTTTCAAAAACACCGCAGAAATTAGTATTCAAGTTTCTCAACACCAGCGATCAAATTGCGACGGATATTACCTACGAACGTCTCTTTCTTCGCAGCCAAATCATAGCAGCAATGTTACTAGAGCATGTATCTAAATATGATCGCTGCCTTCTTCTGTTTCCCCCCGGCCTGGCTTACATTGAGGCGTTGATTGGTTGTATTTCTGCTGAAGTCATTGCCATACCCGCCTATCCACCAATGAACAATCGACTGATGCACAATATCCGCAATATTATTAAGGACTCCGATTGCAATATCATATTGACGACTGAAAAATTGCGTGGAAGATTCGCTGACAGTTTCGAAAATGTCGAGCTGCTTGCCACGGACACCCTAGAAGAAAGCATTCATAGTACACCCATAGTATCTCCTAAGGACATTGATTTAGACGCAACTGCAATCATCCAATACACCTCAGGTTCAACGGGCTTCCCGAAAGGCGTCATGATTTCCCATCGGAACCTAAGTCACAATTCGATGCAAAGTGCGCTAGCATTTCAAGTTGAACCGACAAGCATAAACGTCAGTTGGTTACCCCCTTATCACGACATGGGCTTAATTGGGGCGATTCTCAATCCTTTATATGATGACGTATTGTCGATTTTGATGCCGCCCACCCAATTTTTACAGAGCCCCTTTCGCTGGCTACGTGCAATCTCCGAATTCGGTGCAACCCATAGCGGCGCCCCAAACTTCGCATATGAATTGTGTTGTCAGAAAATAACATCTGAACAGAAGTCAACTCTAAATTTATCTAGTTGGAAAGTTGCCTTTAATGGCGCAGAGCCCATCAGAAAAGAAACGTTGCATCGATTTTATGAAACTTTTAAAGAATGTGGCTTAAGCCCAACGACTTTGAGGCCCTGTTATGGCCTTGCCGAAGCAACGCTAATAGCCTCTAGCTCCCCTACTCCACACGAACCGTTTTCTGTTTCGGTCAGCCGATCTTCTCTGGAGACCGGAAAGATCGAGATAAGTACCACGGCGGAACTGAAAACACACGTCGAACTCGTCAGTTGCGGAAGCGCGCTAGTAGGACAAAATATCGTTATTGTAGACCCTGCTTCGCTTGAAAAATGCGCCGACAACGTTGTCGGCGAAATTTGGATTCAGGGTCCAAGTATTGCAAAGGGCTACTGGAATAATAAAATAGAGTCTGAATATACCTTCAACGCTTATATAAAGAATACCTCGCAGGGCCCCTTTTTACGAACTGGTGATCTGGGCTTTATTTCTCAAGAACGGATATTCGTCACAGGGCGACTAAAGGACTTAATCATCATTAATGGGAGGAACTTATACCCACAGGATTTGGAGTTTAGCGCAAAAAATAGCCACAACGCGTTTATGAGAGGTAGTACAGCAGCATTCTCGGTTAGTGATCAAAACCGCGCTGAACAACTAATTATAGTACAGGAAATCGACAAACGTTATAAAGGTTCGACCCTGAAACTGCTGGACGCCATTCGCCAAGCCACTAGTGGCGATTTTAATATCACGCCAAGTGAGCTCATTCTTGTTTCATTAGGGACTCTACCTAGAACAACGAGCGGAAAAATACAGCGCAAACAAACTAAATCGCTCTATAAATCCGAGGGACTAGTGGCAATTGATGAATGGAAATTGCCTATTCGTAATGACCACGCCTTCCAAACATTTGTCGAAAAAAAATCATCTTTCCAATCATCTCAACCGTGGAACCAAGAAAATATCACGGCGTGGATAACACAATATATCGCAAAATCACAGAATCTTAGTGAAAACAATATTTATCCAGAACAAACATTTTCGTCGCTAGGACTTGGTTCGGTAGAGGCTGTAGAGCTTACCGCAACGATGGAGAAATTCCTTGGATTCCCGGTTTCGCCGATGTTAGCGTGGAACTATCCCACGATTAAGGAAGCAGCTTCTTTTTTAGCCGAGGAATATTTGATTCAGAACAAAGTTGGTTGCGATGAGACAGATCAAGAGGCTCAAATTTTTTTCACCCCCGGTACAACGTACCAGGAAGCCGAAGATGGTATTGATATCTCCAAATTGTCCAATAAAGAACTAGCAAAGTTACTCTCGGATGAAATTTCTGAGCCCAGCAAATAACAACAGATCGTTCAACTGGAAGATATTATAGCCATGAGTACCGATGACGAGATAGACTTTAGAAAATTACTAGAGAAATCATATTTCGAAATCTCTCGATTAAAGTCAGACCTTAAAAAATATAGTTCAAAAAACGCCGAACCCATTGCAATCACGGGAGTTGCTTGCCGTTTTCCCGGGAATGTAACAGACACGGAATCCTATTGGCAGCTTTTGGTCGACGGCGTCGATGCCGTCAGTGAAATTCCGGACAATCGTTGGCCCGCAGATGAGTTGTTCGATACTGATAAAAGTGCCGATGGGAAAATTTACACCAAGTATGGTGCGTTTCTCGACAATATCGAGAATTTTGATCCTCTAGTCTTTGGTATTTCTCCCAGAGAAGCTGAGGGGTTGGACCCACAACAACGATTGCTATTGGAAACTGCTTGGGAAAGCCTTGAGTCCAGTTGCGCTCCAATAGATAGTTATAAAAATTCGAAAACCGGCGTGTTTGTTGGCATGAGTACCGATGACTATTTACGTTTGTCGGTCAAATCGCCTGACGCGGCAATTTTTAACTCTCATGTCGCGCTTGGAACGACACGAAGTATTGCCGCCGGAAGAATATCTCACACTTTTGGATTTCATGGGCCCGCCATACAAGTTGATACATCATGCTCCTCTTCTATGGTCGCACTTCACCTCGGCATCCAAAGTCTTCGTCAAGGTGAGACCAACACTGCCCTTGTCGGTGCTGTAAATTTGATGCTAACGCCTGACGCCACCATAGGCTTATGCCGACTAAACGCACTATCACCCAGCGGACGTTGCCAAACCTTCGATTCAGATGCCGATGGATACGTGCGTGGGGAAGGTTGTGCAATGGTTGTCCTAAAGCGAATGAGCGATGCTGTCGACGCAGGAGACAATATACTTGCTGTCATAGTCGATTCTGCGATTAATCACGATGGCCAGTCTAATGGATTAACCGCTCCTAACGGCCCGATGCAGGAAGCGTTGATTTCTGAGACCCTCTCAAAATCTAGAGTTGACTCGAGCGATATTCAGTACGTTGAAACACACGGTACTGGAACACCATTGGGTGACCCTATCGAAGTTCAGGCTCTCTCAAATGTTTTGGGTAGGAACAGAACGAAAGACAACCCATTGCTTTTAGGTGCTGTCAAAACGAATATTGGCCACTTAGAATCGGCGGCAGGTATGGCGTCACTCATTAAGACGTTACTTTGTTTACAAAACCAGGCAATTCCGCCGAATCTCCACTTCAATAAACCGAATCCCTATATAGCCTGGGACCAGTCATTTCTCAAAGTTCCGACTAAGACGACTCCTTGGCCCCGCGACAAAAACCGCCGACGCCTGGCAGGTGTGAGCTCCTTTGGGTTCAGTGGAACTAATGCCCACGTGATACTCGAAGAAGCACCCCAAACCGCTGCCCTCACTTCGGAAGTTGAACGCC